>CAKPEJ010000008.1 GCA_934149325.1 uncultured Bacilli bacterium | reverse complement strand
AAATTAAAAAAGGAATAATCGGTTGAAAAAAGATTATTCTTTTTTTTAGTTTTTTATACTTTTTTATATTTTTTTTAGAAAATATAGGGGGTTTTAGGGTATAAATCGCGTATATAATATGTAGGAGGAGATAAAGTGAAATTTAGATATACAAAACAAGAAGGCATTAAAGATTGTGGAGTTGCTGTCCTTTATAATATTATTAAATATTATGGTGGCAATATAAATATTGAAAAACTTAGAAATGAGATGTGTACAGATAAAAATGGGACAAGCATTTATAATATTGTTAAAACTGCTAATAAGTATGGGCTAGAATCAAAAAGCTATAAATGTGAATTGGATAATTTAGCAAGTTTAAAATTTCCATTAGTCGCACATATTGTCGTAGAAGAAAAATATCCACACTTTATAATATTAAAAAGAATAGATGAAAATAATGTATATATTTTTGATCCTATAAGAGGAGACATTGTATATTCATTAGATAATTTTTTAAGAGAATGGTCGAATATTATTATTACTTTTAAAAAAAGTAAAAAAATAGTTAATGAAAAAGATACATACCAAATTTTCTTAAAATCCATATTTAAAAATAATAGTATTTTAATTTATTCGTCATTTATACTTTCAGTAATATCAACTATTCTTACAGTTATAAATTCAGTATATCTTCAAATAATATTAGATAATATAAATAATAATAAAAAGATATTTTTGATATTTACAATTTTAATAATTTTAAAAGTAGTTATTGATTATATAAAAAATAATATTATAATATCCTTTAATAAAAATGTAGAATCTAAATTAATAAGTGATACTTATAATCATATATTGTCTCTTCCTATACAATATCATCATAGTAGGCCAACAGGTGATATTGTATCTAGAGTAAATGATTTATATTATGTAAAAGATTTTATTAATCAATTTAGCTTTAAAATAATTATTGATATTGTTTTAATCATTATAATAAGTTTATTTCTGTTTTACATTAATATTATGTTGTTCATTATAAGTATGTGTTTTATAGTCGCATTAGTTTTTATACATTTTTTCCTTAGAAACAATATTAATAATTTAATAAAATCTAATCAAATTAAACAAGGTGAAATTAATTCTATTTTAGTAGAAAATTTATTTGGTATTGATACAATAAAAAATTTAGCACTTGAAAAGAATTTCCTTGAAAGACAAAATAAAGTGTATCATTCATTCCTTTTAAATACCTCTAAACTTAATAAGTTATATAGCTCATATAATATGATAGTAGAATTTATTATATCAATGGGCATAAATGTATCAATACTTATAGGAAGTATATTAATGATAAAAGGTAATATATCTACTGGAGAATTATTTTCTTATAATTTACTTTTAATTAATTTTTATAATTCGATTTTGAATATTCTATCTATTGATAATTTAATTATGAATTCAAAGAGTGCATATAAAAGAATTAATAATTTTTATAATGTAAAAGAAGAAGAAAAGAAAGAGTCAGAAAAATTTAAAAGAAAAATAGAATTTAAAAATTTAAAATATTCGTATAATAATTATGAAATCAGCCTAAAAAACGATTTAAAAATTTGTGCTTCAGATAATATATTAATAACTGGTCAAAGTGGTATTGGAAAATCTACAATGTTTAAACTCCTAACTAAACAATTAGATAATTGTGAAAATATGATATTTTTAGATGGAAAAGATATAAATAAATTTTCATCTGAATATTTAAAAAGTAAAATATGTTATGTATCTCAAAAAGAATATTTATTTACAGACACAATAGAAAATAATATAAAGTTATATAAAAAAGTAGATGAAAAAGATTTTAAAAAAGCTTTAAAAGTATCTATGGTTGATAAAATACTTGAAAAAAGAAATATAAATCTAAATTATATAATAGAAGAAAATGGTCATAATTTATCTGGTGGGGAAAGGCAGAAAATATTACTAGCAAGAACACTGCTTACAAATAAAGATTTTATTATTTTAGATGAAACCATGAATGAAATTGATATTTTAAGTGAAAGAAAAATAATAAAAAAAATAAAAACTGAATACAATAAAACTTTAGTATTAATTTCTCATAGAAAGGATAATAAAGATTTATTTAATAAGTATGTAGAAATAAAATAGAAAGGGAAGAAAAAATGAGAGAATTAAGAAAAGAAGAAATGTTAAATATTAAAGCGGAAGGATTATCAGCAGGTGCAATCGCAGCTATAGGTGCAGGAATTGCATTTGTAATAGGCATATTAGATGGTTTTGTAAGACCATTTAGATGTAGATAAGGAGGAATAAAATGAGAGAACTTACAAAAAATGAAATGAAAAATATAAATGGATCTGGTTTATCAGCAGCACTTATAAATGCAATAAATAAAGGTATTTTAAGTATTGTTGATATAGGAAGATATTTAGGTTCTTCAATTAGAAGATTAGTAAATGGAAATATGTGTAGATATTAGATTTATAATATAGTAAAGATAGAAATATTTTTACTATATTTTCTTTTGTTTTCTTGGTATAATATTTATAGGTGAAAACATGAATACATATATAAAAGGTACATTTAAAAAATTTATATTTCAATCTGATAAAAACTATGTAATTGGATTATTTAAAATAAAAGAAACTGATGATGAAGAACTCTATGAATTTATTAATAAACAAATTACAATTACAGGTTATTTTCATGAACTTACTATAGATGAAAATTATATAATGAGAGGAAATAGTGTATTTAATCAAAAATATGGTTTACAATATAATGTGTTAGAATATGAAAGATTAAAGCCAGAAGGAAAAGATGCTATTATAGAATTTTTATCAAGTGGACTTTTTCCTAAAATAGGAGAAAAAACAGCTACTGAGATAGTAAATACTTTAGGTGATAATACACTTGAACTTATAAAAGATAGTTATGAAAATCTCTTGCTTGTTCCAAAGATGAAAGAAACAACAGCTAAAAGAATTCATGAAATTTTAAATAAATATAACGAAAGTTATGATACAATTATTTATCTTACGAATATTGGATTTTCACTTAAAATTTCAATGCTTATATATAACTTTTATAAGGAAAATACAATTACAATATTAAATGATAATCCGTATTTACTAATAGATGATATAGATGAGATTACTTTTACTAAAGTAGATGAATTAAGAGGAAAATTAAATATTGAAGATGATAATAAAAATAGAATAAAATCAGCAATAATTTATATTATGAAAGCTCTATGTTTTCAAAATGGAGATACATATTTAAATAAAGAAGAAATATATTCGCCACTTCTTAATTTGATAAATATAGATATACAATTAGATGAATTTGAATATTATTTATTTGAATTAAATAAAGATGGTAAAATTGTTATAAAGGGTAATAATTATTACTTAAAAGAAAATTATTTAGCAGAAAATAATATAAGTGAAACAATATTTTATTTAACTAATAAAGATGATACTAAATATAAACATATTGATAAAGAAATAGATAATTTACAGATATATTTTGATATTGAATATAATCAAAATCAAAAAGATGCCATAAAACAAGCAATTGAGAAAAATTTTAGCATAATAACGGGAGGTCCTGGTACAGGTAAAACTACTATAATAAAAGGAATAGTAGAACTTTATAAAAAGTTACATCATTTAAATTATGAAGAACTTACAAATGAACTTATATTACTTGCACCAACAGGTAGAGCTGCTAAAAGAATGAGTGAAGCATGTCTAATGCCTGCATCAACAATACATAGATTTTTAAAATGGAACAAAGAAGCAGATAAATTTATAATAAATGAAACAAATAAATCAGATGCTAAATTTGTTATTATAGATGAAGTTAGTATGATTGATGTTCATCTTCTTGATTGTTTATTAAAAGGTCTTACTAAAAATGTAAAAATAGTTATGATAGGTGACTATAATCAACTTGAAAGTGTTGGACCAGGTAAAGTATTAAAAGATTTAATAGATAGTGAAATGATAAATGTAATATTTTTAACAGAACTTTATAGACAAAGGGAAAATTCTTATATTGCATATCTTGCAAAAGAAATAAAAGATAATGATCTTAGTCCATATTTTTATGAAAAAAAAGATGATTATACATTTATTGAATGTAATAAAGATAATTTGAAAGATTACATAAGAGAAGTTTGTAATAAAGCCATAGAAAAAGGATATTCTAAAGATGATATTCAAATACTTGCTCCAATGTATAAAGGTGAAAATGGCATAGATAATTTAAATAAAATTCTTCAAAATGTATTTAATAGAGATTGTGGTCAAAACTATATAGTGTCAGGTGATGTAATTTATAGAGAAAATGATAAAATTTTACAACTTGAAAATGATCCTGATAATAATGTGTTTAATGGAGATATTGGATATATTAAAAAAATTGAAAAAAATACTATATCTATTAGTTTTGACGGAAATGTTGTTAAATATACAAAAAAAGATTTTAATAAAATAAAACATGGATATGCAATTAGTATTCATAAAGCACAAGGTAGTGAATTTAAAATAGTTATAATACCAATTTTAATGCAATATAAAATAATGCTTTATAGAAAACTTATATATACAGCAGTAACAAGAGCAAAACAAACTCTTACAATAATTGGTGATAAAGATGCTTTTAGGTATGCTGCTTTAAATGAAGGAAACTATGAAAGAAGAACTAGTTTAAAAGAAGATTTAATAAATTGTATAAATAATTAAAATTAGTTAATAATATAAATGGCTTAATAGCCGTGCATATTATTAAAAGAGGTGATAAAATGAAAAAAGCACTTGCTGCAATGGCTTTAGGAGTTGGCGTAGGAGCAGCTGGTTCATACGCAGTATATACTCAATGTAAAAATGGTAATTTAGGTAAATTGCTTAATAAGGTAGAAAAAAAAGCTACAGATATGATTGATAATATGTAATTAAAAAGGTCCATATGGACTTTTTTTCATTTTTCTTAATAAGATTATATAAAGGGATAAGTGTGATTTTATGAAGAAAATGCTAGAAAAATTAAATATTTCTAATATAAATGATGCAATATGTATATTTATAAAAATACTAAAAATATTTTATTATTTATTAATAATCTTATCAATTTATTCTATTATATTAATATTTAAAGAATGGAAAATATTAAATTTTATATCATTGATTTTTAAATTGTTATCACCTTTATCTTTAGGTATAATACTCTCATATTTATTAAATCCTCTTATTAATAAATTAGAAAAAAATATGAAAAGAAGTGTTGCTGTAACACTAGTATATTTATTAATATTTTTTATTTTATTTCTAATATGGATTTATATATATCCTAAAATAAAAAATCAATTAAATGATCTTATATTATATTTGCCTGACATTATTAAAAATGCAAACAACTTTATTAATAATATTTTTTATAAGTTACATATTAATAATATAGTAAATAAAACATTTGATGTAGAAGTAGAAGAAATAGTTGTAAATTATTTAAATGATTTTACAATAGAAGAAATGGGTAGAATTGTAAGTTCTATAAAAAATATTTTTTCTATTATAAGTGTTATATTACTTGGATTAATAATTAGTTTTTATCTTTTACTTGATTTTGATAAAATTATAGTAAATATTAAGAAATTTCTTATAAAAATAAAAAAAGAAAAATTAATAGATTTATTTTATGAAATTGATACTAAAACATTTTCATATATAAAAGGCACTATGGTAATAGCAATAATAGTTTTTCTATCATCATCAATTTTATTTTCTTTTGTACATTTAAAAAGTCCTATATTTTTTGGACTATTTAATTCTATTACAAATATAATTCCATATATTGGTCCATATATAGGTGCTATACCAACTATTTTAGTTGCATTTACGTCAAGTAAAAAAGTAGGTATAGGAGTTTTAATTATAATTATTTTTATTCAAACTATTGAAAGTTATATACTTCATCCAATAATAATGAGTAAATCTATAAATTTACATCCTGTAACAATTTTAATTAGTTTATTGTTATTTGGTTATTTTTTTGGTATAATAGGAATGGTTTTAGCAATGCCAATAGTTTTAATTGTTAAGACAATAATAATCTTTTTATATAAAAACAAAAATAAGTAAAAAGTAATTAATATGTTATTAAAAAGAGAGTTAGTGGTTGGTGAAAACTAATAATAAGTATTAATGAAAGCTATACTTTAGTGCAAGAAAAACTTGCCGGTTAAAATCCGTTATATTAATTAAGTGAAATAAGGGATGGTACCGCCTAAAAGGCTCCTTTAAAGTGTACTATCCTTTTCTTTTTATAGAAGGAGAGGAATTTTATGATAATAGCAATTGATGGCCCAGCAGGAAGCGGGAAAGGAACTATAGCATCTATGGTTTCAAAAAAATTAAATTTGGTAAATATTGATACGGGAGCAACTTATAGATGTGTTGCACTTGAAATGTTAAAAGAAGGAGTAGGCTTAGAAGAAACTGATAAAATTATAGAAATATCAAAAAATATTAATATAAACTTAACAGAAGATTCTAGAGTATTTCTAAATAATGAAGATGTAACAAATGAAATTAGAGAAAAGGAAGTTACTAAGATAGTGTCACAAGTATCAAGTATAGAAAAGGTAAGAGAAAACCTAGTAAATCTTCAAAGAAATATGGCTAAGGGTAAAAATGTAATAATGGAAGGTAGAGATATTACAACTGTAGTATTTCCAGAAGCTGATTTTAAATTTTATCTTGATGCATCAATAGATGAAAGAGTAAAAAGAAGAATTCTTCAAAATAAAGAAAAAGGTATTGATATGACAGCAGATGAAATAAGAGAAAATATGGAAAAAAGAGATTATAATGATATGCATAAAAAAGTAGGCGCATTAAAAAGAACAAATGATCAAATATATATTGATACAAGTAATATATCTATAGATGAAGTTGTAAATGAAATAATAGAAGATGTAAGCATAGTGACATTAAAAGAGGAATTTATAAAATTAGGATATACAGAGGAAGATTACAAAGATATAGTAAATTCTTTATCAATATCTAATATGAAAAACGAAACTTTAAAAAGCCATTTAAAAGATATATTTGAATATTTATCAAAAAATGGTTATACAAAAGAAGATATAATAAAAATGACAAAGGATTTTCCTAAATTATTTAGTTATAATATTGATGGTATTGATAAAAAAGTAAAAGATATAATAGATATTGGTTATACAAAAAAAGATGTAATAAAAATGACAAAAGATTTACCTCAACTTTTTAGTTATGGCAAGGAAAACATTAAGAAAAAAATAAAAGATATTGAAGCTATTGGTTATACTGAAAAAGAAGTATTTAAGATGACAAAAAATATGCCACAACTTTTTGGATTATCAATAGATACAATTAATAAAAAGATAGATGATGCAATAGAACTTGGTTATACTAAGGAAAAAGTAATTAAAATAACAAAAAGTATGCCACAATTTTTTAGTTTATCAATAGATAATATAAAGAAAAAAATAGATGATATAATTGAATTAGGTTATACAAAAAATGAAGTAATTAAAATGACAGTAAATTCACCACAAATTTTTGGGCTATCAATAGATAATATTAGTAAAAGGATAGATGATATTGTAGCTATTGGCTATGCGAAAGAAGAAGTAATTAAAATGTCAATATATTTTCCTCAATTATTGTGTTTATCAATAGATAATATTCAACAGAAAATAGATGACATAATGGCTTTAGAATATCAAAAAGAAGAAGTAATAAAAATGACAATCATTATTCCTCAACTATTTGGTTACAGTATAGAAAATATAAAACAGAAGATGGAGTTTTATGATTTAATCAACATACGTGAAGTTATCGTTATAGATCCAAGAATGTTAATACAAAGTGTAAATTTAAGCTATGCTAGATATCAATTTTACATAAATAATGAAATAACTATTGATATAACTAATTATAAGAAGTTATTTGTTGAACAAAAGAAATTTGAAAAAATGTATGGAATAACAAAAAAAGATTTACTAAAAAAGTATGATTATAATAAATATAAAGAAGAAAAGGAAAAAGATAATGGAAGAATTATATAAAATAGGAATAAGTGAAAATACTATAAAAAATATGTTAGAGTTAGTACCTTCTATTTTAGAAATTAGTGAAAATGAAGTAAAAGAAAAAGAACTAATATTAGAGAAAATTAATTGTGATGAAAATCAAATTTTAAATATTATCAGTAGTAATCCAATGTATTTAGATAGAACAAATGAAGAAATATTAAAATTAATAAACAAATTAAAATTATATAGATTTAGTGAATTGAATATTTTATTTGATTCAAATCCATATATATTAAATTTAGAAGTATTTGAAATAGAAGAATATATAAATAGTAGATTAAATAATGGGGAAACATTAGAAAATATAATAGATGATTTAGATTCAAATCCTCTATTATTTAATGAAATTTAAGAAAGAAGGAGTTATCATGAATATAAGAGAAAAATATATAGAATTTTTTGTAAGTAAAGGACATAAGCAAATACCTAGTAGTCCAGTTGTACCAGAAAATGATCCATCAGTATTATTTAATACAGCAGGAATGCAACCACTTGTACCATATTTAATGGGAGAACCTCATCCATATGGAACAAGACTTTGTGATTATCAAAAATGTATTAGAACAAATGATTTAGATGAAGTAGGAGATGTTACTCATCATACTTTCTTTGAAATGCTTGGTAATTGGAGTTTAGGAGATTATTTTAAAAAAGAAAGTATTGATTATAGTTTTGAATTTTTAACTAAAGTACTTAATATTCCAATTGAAAGACTAGCTGTTACTGTATTTAAAGGTAATGATGTATTAGAAGAAGATGTTGAGAGCGAAAATTACTGGTTAAGTCATGGTATAAAAAAAGAAAGAATAGCAAAAACAAGTGATGATAATTTTTGGAGTGCAGGAGAAGTTGGTCCATGTGGTACTGACACTGAAATATTTTATTTTAGAAGCGATGATGAAATTCCTGAAACATTTGATCCAGAAGATGATAGATGGGTTGAAATATGGAACAACGTATTTATGCAATATGAAAGAAAAAGTGATGGAACTTTAACAGTACTTCCTAAGAAAAATGTTGACACTGGTATGGGACTTGAAAGAATAACAGCAGTACTTGAAGGAGTTAATGATAATTATGAATCAAGTATTTGGAAAAACACTATAAACAAAATAGAAGAAGTATCTTCTAAAAGTTATTATGGTAATGAAAAAGCATTTAGAATTATTGCTGATCATATAAAGGCAGCTGTATTTATTTCAAGTGATCCAGCAGGAATTAAACCAAGTAATACAGATCAAGGTTATATACTTAGAAGATTAATTAGAAGAGCTATTAGATATGCTAAAAGTCTAGATATTGATATTAATAGTAACTGGGAAGAGATAATTGCTACTCAAATAATTGATGAATATAAAAAATATTATAGTGAACTTGAAGAAAATAAAAATGTAGTATTAGAAGTATTAAAAAATGAGAAAACTAAATTTAACAGAACATTAGAAAAAGGACTTAGAGAATTTGAAAAAATGTTAAGTCATATTGAAGGTGATGAACTTAATAAAGATTTAGCATTTAAATTATATGATACATATGGTTTTCCTATTGAACTAACATTAGAACTTGCTAAAGAAAGAAATATAAAAGTTGATGAAAAAGGTTTCTATGAAAAATTCAAAGCCCATCAAGAACTATCAAGAACAGCATCAGCTGGTAAGTTTAAAGGTGGTCTTGCAGGAAATAGTGAAATAGAAACAAGATATCATACAGCAACACATCTTTTAAATGCAGCTCTAAAAGTTGTTGTTAATAAAGATGTTCATCAAAAAGGATCTAATATAACCGATGAAAGAATGCGTTTTGACTTTTCTTGTGATCATAAATTAACTGATGAAGAAAAGAAAAAGGTAGAAGATTTAGTTAATGAATGGATTAACGAAGGACTTTTAGTAACTAAGGAAGAAATGAGTAAAGAAGACGCTATTAAATCAGGAGCTGAATGTATGTTTATAGAAAAATATCCAGATGTTGTAACTGTTTATAGCATTGGTGATGTTTCAAAAGAATTATGTGGAGGTCCACATGTAAAAAATACTAGTGAACTAGGTCATTTTAAAATAAAAAAAGAAGAGGCATCATCAGCAGGTGTTAGAAGAATTAAAGCAATATTAGAGTAGGAGTAAAAATATGGAAAAGAAGAAAAAGAGTAAAAAAAGAGGAATAAAAAAATATATATTACCAGCAATAATAGTTATTATAATGTTAATTGGAATTGGTTTTTGCCTTCTAAATGTTAATCCAATATCAAAAGAAAGTGAAAAAGTTAGATTAACTATCACTGAAGGAAGTGGACTTAGAGATATAGTTCATGTATTAAAAGAAAAAAATTTAATTAGAAATGAAAAATTTATGCTTGTATATGTTAAGTTAAATAAAGTTAATGATTTAAAGGCTGGAGACTTTGTACTTAATAAAAATATGAAACCTAAAGAAATATTTGAAATATTAAAAAAAGGTAGTAATGTTACTAGTGATGAAATAACTATTACTTTTCACGAAGGAAAAACTATGAGAGTAATAGCTAAAACAATAGAAAAAAATACTGCAAATAGTTATGACGATGTTTTTAAGGTTTTAGCAGATAAAAAATATATAAATTCTTTAATTAATAAATATTGGTTTTTAACTGATGAAGTATTAAATGAAAATATATATTATCCTTTAGAAGGTTATTTGGCACCTGATACATATAAATTTAAAGAAAATGTTACTGTAAAAGAAATATTTGAAAAATTATTAGATCAAACTGATACAATTTTAACTAAATATAAAGCTGAAATACAAGAAAAAAATCTAACTGTTCATAAAGTGTTAACTCTTGCATCTATGGTAGAAAGTGAAGGAGTTTCCTTAGAAGATAGAAAAAATATTGCAGGTGTATTTATGAATAGATTAAATGCAAATATGAGTTTAGGTAGCGATGTAACAACATATTATGCATTTAAAATTGAACTAGGTGAAAGAGATTTATATACTAAAGAAATAAATAGTAGTAATCCATATAATACTAGATCAGCAGCTAATGCAGGAAAATTACCTGTAGGTCCAATATGTAACCCTAGTAAAGATGCTATAGTAGCAGCTTTAGAATATACACCTAATGATTATTATTATTTTGTAGCAGATAAAAACATGAAAGTATATTTTACAAAAACAGCTAGTGAGCATTCAAAAATTATATCAGAATTAAAATCAAAAAGTTTATGGTATGAATATTAAAAGAAACATGGGTGTTTCTTTTTTTGTCGAAGTATGTTATACTACATATAGTAATTTTTTATAAAGAGGTGATAAAAATGAATTCAAATACTACATGTTTATTTGACGTTAATGATATTGATAATGTATTAGTTAGTCAAGTTTTGAAAGAAGTTTATGAAGCTCTTGAAGAAAAGGGATATAATGCAATAAATCAAATCGTTGGTTATTTAATAAGTGGTGACCCTGGATACATTTCTACATATAAAGAATCTAGAAAGAAAATATCTAAGTTAGAAAGAACTCAAATAGTTGAAGTACTTCTTAGAAATTATATGAAATAATGAGATATTTAGGATTAGATTTAGGAACAAAAACACTAGGAATATCATTAAGTGATAAATCAGGTATAATAGCGTCTTCATATAAAACTATTCATTTTAATGAAGAAGATTATAATAGTGTTTTAGATGAATTAAAAGAGATAATAGATGAATTTGAGATAAAGACAGTAGTCTTAGGTTTGCCTAAAAATATGAATAATACTTTAGGAGATGCTGCTAAAAGAAGTATGAATTTTAGTGATATTCTTTTAGATAATTTTGATATAGAAGTTATAATGCAAGATGAAAGAATGAGTAGTGTAGAGGCACATAATATTATGCTTCAAGGAGATTTATCAAGAAAAAAAAGAAAAAAACATGTTGATTCATTAGCAGCTAATATAATTCTTCAAAGGTATTTAGATAGTAGAAAAGGATGATAATATGAAAGAAATGAATAAAGAAAATACATTTACTTGTATTGATTCAAATGGAAATAAAATAGAATGTACAGTACTTTTTACATTTGATATGGAAAAAACAGGTAAAAATTATATTATATATACAGATGGTACAACAGATGAAAATGGTCAAATAAGAACATATGCATCAACATATGAACCTGATAAAGATGAGTCTGATTTAGGTATGATTGAAACAGAAGAAGAATGGAAAATGATAGAAGGAATTTTATCATCATTAACAGATAAAAAAGACAATGAATAATTTTTAGATTATTCATTTTTAAGGAGTAATGAAATTTTATGATAGATGAAAATATAAAAGAAATGGAAGAATATGCAGAAGAACATAGTGTTCCAATTATGAATAAAAGAGGTATGAATTTTTTATGTAAATTTATTGAAAAAAATGAAATTAAAACTATTCTAGAAATAGGAACAGCAATAGGTTATTCAGCTATTCGTATGGCTTTAGTAAATAAAAATATTCATATAGTATCTATAGAAAGAGATCAAGAAAGATACATAGAAGCAGTAAAAAATATAAAGAAATTTAAATTAGATAAAAGAATTACATTAATACTTGGAGACGCACTTGATTTAAATGTTGATTTAACAGATAAATTTGATATGTTATTTATAGATGCTGCTAAAGGACAATATACAAAATTTTTTAATAAATTTTCAAAAAATATAGAAGATGATGGTGTTATAGTTAGTGATAATATGAATTTTCATGGTTTAGTTAATGAAGTAGATACTATTGAAAATAGAAATTTAAGACAACTTGTAACAAAATTAAAAAAATATATTACATTTCTAGAAGAAAATGATAATTATGATACAAAATTTTACAAAGTAGGAGATGGAATTGCTATAACTGTAAAAAAAGGAGTGTTTTAATGACTGAAATATATGTATCTTTACCAAAAAAAGAAAATATTGACTTTTATTTAGAGAATCCTATACAAGGTTTCTTTTTAGGAATTGAAAACTTTAGTATTAATTTTAATCACTATATTAAATTGGAAGAACTAGATGATTATATTAATATAGTTAAGAAAAGAAATAAATTAATATATATAACTCTAAATAAATTATTTTATGATTCACAAATAGATGATTTGAAAAAATTACTATTTGATCTTAGTAAATATGATATAGCAGGTGTTACTTTTTGTGATGCAGCAGTTTATAATATTGTTAAAGAAAATAATTTAAATATAAATCTTGTTTGGAATTCATATCATTTAGGAACTAATTATAAAATAGTTGAATTTTGGCAAAAAAGGAAAATTGAAAAAATACTTTTAAGTACAGAACTTACTATTGATGAGATAATAGATATAAAGAAAAAGACGAATATGAAAGTAGGAGTTTTCTTGTATGGATATTTAAATATGGCAACATCATCAAGAAGTTTAATTAGTAATTATTTTTCGTTTATAGGTAAAGAAAAAAAATATGATAAATATTATATGGAAGATAAAATATCTAACAAAAAATACCCAATTGTTGAAAAAAAAGGTGAAACTAACTTCTTTTCAGCAGAAGTATTAAATGGTATAGAATATTTTCCAAAATTAATAAAAAATGACATAGATTTTATAGAACTAAATGATTATATGATTGAATCAAATAAATTTTATAATATTATGGAGACATTTTGTGCTTTAATAAATGCTCCTGAAGATAAAGAATTTGTTAAAAAGTTAAAGCAAGTTGGGGATGCAAACACTGATGTAAAAACAAGTGATGGATTTTTAAATAAGAAAACAGTGTTTAAGGTGAAAGATTATGAATAAGGTAGAGTTATTAGCACCAGCAGGTAATTTAGAAAGATTAAAATGGGCAATATTATATGGTGCAGATGCAGTTTATATTGGTGGTCAAGATTATAGTTTAAGAGCAAATGCAATAAATTTTACACTTGATGAAATAAAAGAAGGTGTAAATTATGCTCATGAAAGAGGAGCAAAAGTATATGTTACAGTTAACATAGTATTTCATAATGACGATTTAAATGGATTAGAAGAATATCTTAGAAAATTAGAAGAAATAGGTGTTGATGCAATTATTGCTTCAGATTTATTTATATTAGATCTTTTAAAAGAGAAAAATATAAATCTTGAATTTCATTTAAGTACACAAGCTTCAACTCTTAATAGAGAAGCTGTTAAGTTTTATAAAAGTGAAGGCGTTAAAAGAGTAGTACTTGCTAGAGAATGTTCTAAAGGAGATATTAAAAGTATAATTGATAGTACTCATATTGATACAGAAGTATTTATTCATGGTGCTATGTGTATGGGATATAGTGGAAGATGTACTTTATCTAATTATTTGACTAATAGAGATTCAAATAGAGGTGGATGTGCTCAAGTATGTAGATGGGTATTTGATTTATATGATAAAGATGAAAATTTAATAAATGATAAAACACCTTTCGCAGTTGCGCCAAAAGATTTATCTTTATTAAAATTTATTCCAGAATTAATAGATATGGGTGTAAAATCTTTTAAAATTGAGGGAAGAATGAAATCTATTTATTACGTTTCAACTTTAATAAGTGTATATAGAAGAGTAATAGATGAATATGAAAAAAATGGAAAATATGAATATAATAAAAAAGATGAAATAGAATTATATAGATGTGCAAATAGAGAAACAGTTCCACAATATTTTGATAAGAAACCTGGTGTAAATGAACAATACTATATTGGTAGAGATGAAAATACTAATCAAGATTTTTTAGGTGTTGTAAAAGGTTACGATGAAGAAAGTAAAGAAATAATTGTTGAACAAAGAAATAATTTTAAAAAGGGAGATATAATTAATATATTTGGGCCAAAGAAGGAATCATTTAATTTAAAGGTTGAATATATTAAAAATGAAAATGGTGAATTTGTGGAATCTGCTAAACATCCACAAGAAATAATAAGAATTCCATCAAAGAAAAAAGTATCTGAAAATGATTTATTACGTGTAAATTTCTTTATTGACAAAAGTAATTAAATGTGATATCATTTCAATCGTACTTTTTATTAGTAGAAGAGGTGAATTTTATGACAACAACAAGTCAAGAATATTTTATAACTAAAAAAGGTTTAGAAGAATTAAAGAGTGAACTTGAAAATTTAAAAACTGTTGTAAGACCAGAAGTTATTAATTCTATAAAAGAAGCAAGAGCTCAAGGAGATTTATCTGAGAATGCTGAATATCATGCTGCTAGAGAAAAACAAGGACAAATAGAAGCAAGAATAAAAGAATTAGAATATTTAATAGAAAATGGTACAATTATTGAAGAAGGTGATTCTTCAGAAGTAAGAATAGGTTCAACAGTTGAAATTAAGTATATAGATGATGATGATACTGATGAATATGAAATTGTTGGTAGTACAGAAGCAGATCCATTTGAAAATAAAATATCAAATGAATCTCCAATTGCTAAAGCTGTTTTAGGAAAAAAGGTTGGAGATATTGCATCAGTTGAAAGTCCAAATGGAAATTATGATGTTGAAATAATAAGCATAAAATAAAAAAGATTACGTAAGTTTTATTAAACCAGTAATCTCTTTTTTTATTATTTCATCTTTATATTTATTATCAAATATAATTGAATATATATTAGCAATTTTTAATTCATATTCAAGATTTTTATTAAATTTAGTATAAACATCAATATTTATTTCTTTTTTTATTTTATTAAGATATTTTTGACCTTTACTATTAAAACCTAAAATTCTAATATAATCTAAAGCTTTATTTTCATTTTCTTCTTTTGTAAAACTTGTAAGAATGTGAATATACATTCTTTTTAATTTACTATAAGTATATCTTTTAGATTTAGTGTTATTTATAAGTTCATCTAGTGAATTTGATTTATATATTACTTTTTTTATTTTATTTTCGATTCCTTCATCTACATCTAAATATTTATCAAGAGAATCAATTTCACTAATTATTTTATATTTTAAATATGGAAAATAATTCTCAATAAAAGACAAATTTGTTTTTAAATAATTAACAGAATTATTTGGAATATATTTTGTTATATCCTTTTTTAAGATATTTTCTCTTATTGAACTTGCACTTGTCACAGTATCATTTAAATTTATATCATGATAATTATTTGTTCTTTTGATGGATATAGGAGTAATATTTGCTTTTTGCTTTATGATTTCTCTAATATAAGAAAGAGCTAGTATATCATTTGGTGTATCTATTTTTTCTTTTGTAATACTTAAAAGTGCATTATTTAAAGCGGTAGGATAGTTAATTCCTTTTTTTAATTCTTCTTTTATTAGATTTTGATAAGTTTCACTTAATTGTGCTTTTGCTGTTATTTTTAATTTTTCTACATTATTTGATTCACTACCAAATACAAGATAATTTATTTTTAATTCATTAAGTAGTTTTATTGCTGCATAAGCAAATGTATCTGCACTTTGAACGCTATATTTAAAAGGTAATTCTACTACTAAATCAACACCATTCTTAATAGCAATTTCACATTTGTCCCATTTATTAATTAATGATGAATCTCCTCTTTGAGAAAAATATCCTGTAATTATAGCAACTATAGTGCTATTTGGAAACATTTCTTTTATTTTATTTATTTGATATAAATGTCCATTATGAAATGGATTATATTCAGCAATCACTCCAATTACGTCCATATTTTTCACCTCTTTAAATATTTTACCATATTATTTACGTAAAATAAAATTTTTAGTTGTATAAATACCATTTTTACGTTATAATATTAAGAGTGTTTGGAGGAAAAAGAAATGAGTAAAGAAAATAAAAATAATGTACATGAAATAGAAATAAAAATTGAAAATGAAGCTTGGGAAAAAGCATTAGATGCATCTTTTGAAAAAAAAGTTAAAGAAATAAAAGTAGATGGATTTAGAAAAGGTAAATGTCCAAGAAATATTTTTGAAAAGAAATTTGGAAAAGAATCATTATATTTAGAAGCTGCTGATTATGTTTTACCAGAAGCATATGAAAGTGCTGTTAAAAAAGATAATTTAATTCCTATAATAGAACCTAAAGTAGATATAAAGAAAATAGATGAAAATGGTATAACATTCTTATTTACTATAACTACTAAACCAGAAGTTAAAATATCAAAATATAAAGATTTAGGTGTTAAAAAAGCAGAAACTAAAGTAACTAAAAAAGAAGTAGATGCTGAAATAGAAAAATTGCTAGATAAATATGCAGATATAGTTGTTAAAGATGGAAAGATAGAAAATGGTGATACTGCTATAATTGATTTTGAAGGATTTATAGGTGATACTCCATTTGAAGGTGGAAAGGGTGAAAACTATCCATTAGTTATTGGTAGTGGATCATTTATTCCAGGATTTGAAGAACAATTAATTGGTTTAAAATCAGGTGAAGAAACAGATGTAAAAGTTAAATTCCCAGAAGATTATCATGCTGAAGATTTAAAAGGAAAAGATGCTGTATTTAAGGTTAAAGTTCATGAAGTAAAAACAAAAGAAAAACCAAAAATGGATAAAGAATTTTTCTTAGATTTAGGTTTTGATAATGTAAATACAGAAGAAGAATTAAGAGACTTAGTTAAAGTAGAATTAGAAGCTCAAAAAGATTATGAAAATGATAATAAATATGTAGATGATTTATTAGAAGCTGTAAATAAAAATACTACTGTTGATGTACCAGAAGAACTTGTTAATGAAGAAATAGATAGAATGATAAAACAATATGAACAAAATTTACAAATGCAAGGTGTAACACTTGAAATGTTCTATCAATTTACAAATTCAGATGAACAAGCTTTAAGAGATCAAATGAGAGAAGAAGCATTAAAGAGAGTTCAATATAGATTTATATTAGAAGAAATTGCTATATTAGAAAAGATAGAAATATCTGATGAAGATGCAGATAAAGAAGCAGAAGAATTATCTAAGAAATACAATATGACTAAAGAAGAATTATTAAAACAATTTGGTGGTATTGAAATGATTAAATATAATATGCAAATGGAAAAGGCAATCGATGTTTTAAAATAGAACATGATTGTTCTTTTTTTTACAAAAAAATACCATAAAACATTATAACTTCTCATTGACAAAATGACCTGGGGGATGGTACAATAATTATATAAAATATACTAGGAGAGCAAACATGAAGATAAAAGAAAAGTTAAAAAATAATAAAAGATTTTTATTAGGTTTTTTATTAGGAATATTAATATCATCAGGAAGTGTATATGCAGCAAGTATAATATCAAAAGATGTATCATATGATAATTCAAATTCAAAACTGACATCAACAAATGTACAAGGAGCAATAGATGAAGTATACAAAACAGCAACAGATAAGATTGCTGCTGCTAAGAAAGAATGTCCTGAAGGCAAAATATGCAAAACTGCAATTTGTAAAAGGGCAACAACACTTCATGCAGAAGAATGTATACAAACTTCTACTTCATCATCTTGTAGTACTGATGGATATACATCAAGTGGAAGTATGGGAACAACAACTATAACATATGGAAGTCTAGGAGAAAAAGGGACACTTACAAGTGGTGATGCATTTGATTGTGATGTAAATGGGGATGGAGTGTATGATAGTGAAACAGAAAGATTTTATTATATATCAGATATGACAAATGGAATAACAAAAGACTCACATATAGCAGTGCTAGTATATTATAATAATGTAAGTAGAGGAGTAGCATCTAATTCAACCTTATATGCATATGATGAATCCGGAGAAAACTCTCATGGACCAGTAACAGCAGTTAAACAGCTTCCAACAACAAGTCAGTGGAGTAATGTAAGTCTAACAAATACTAAAAGACAAATAACAGCACAAAACGGAACAACATTATCAAGTGATGGATCTTTACCAGTATTTGATTATACAGGTTATGCTGCAAGATTACTTACTGCTCAGGAAGTAAATGAAGGGTGTGGATTTACAGTAGGAAGTCAAACAAGTGGAGAATTAAGTACAAAATGCAAATATTTAATGGAAAATACAAAATATTCATCAAGTAATTTAACGACATATGGAGAATGGCTAGAAACTCCTGATGCTTCTTATCCTGGAAACGCTTGGTATGTGAATGCGCATGTTCGTTATGTACACCATTATATTGTTAATAATGCTAGCATTAATGGCGTTCGTCCCGCAATAGAAGTTCTAAAATCTGATATCTCATATTAAGCATTGAAGTAATGATAAATAGTTATAAGAAGACTAATATAGTCTTCTTTTATTATTTATCAACTTATTATTAATTAAAAAATGATTATTTTAATTAAAAATATGATATAATTATCTTAATAGAAGGTGATAGATATGAAATATTGTACAAATTGTGGACAAGAATTAAAAGAAAATGCTAGATTTTGTACAAATTGTGGTAATCCTACTAGGATTGAAAAAGAGAAAATTTTAAAAGAAAAACAAAAGAAGGAAGAAAATATAAGAGAAAAGATACTATTAAATTTTGGAATTGTATTAGTTATTTTTTCTAGTTTATTATTTGCTTTATTATCATGGGATAATTTTTCTGATATATTTAAAATTATATTTTTAAGTATAGAATCAATACTATTTTTCTTAATGGCATTTGTTTCTAAAAAAATTAAAAGTAACACTAGTTTTAAAGCATGTTACTTACTTGGTGTGATATTTATACCGCTTATATTATATTTAGCTAATTATTATGGATTATTTGGTTCATATTTTTATAACGAAGGAGCAGGATTATATGTTTATTTATCTATAATATCTTCTTTATGTATATTACTTTATTATATAAGTTATAAGTTTGTTGGTAGTAAGATATATGTTTTATTATCTTTTATATCTTTTATGTTATTTATTTTTAATTTTGTTAATATTTTTTCAGATAGTTTAAATGTGTTTTTAACTGTAATTTTAATGGTTATATTTATATTTAATATATTACTAAATAAAGATTATATTTTTAAAAATGAAAAAAATATTTTAAATGTTGCATTAAATATTATTTTTATAGTTTTAATACCAATTATAAGTATAGAATTAATAGATTATGATAAATATAGAATATTTAATTTAATTATTACAGTTCTTTATATATTAAATTTATATATTAAAGGTTTTCTAGTTAAGAAGAATATTTTTAAATATATAATTCCATTTATATCTATTTATGTATTTAGCTTATATGCAGCATTTAGTTTTGAAAAAAGTCTTGCACTTTTCTTAGTTTTAGATTTTGCAATTTTACTTCATTTATTATCATTAAGTAATAAGGATTTAGCGCTTAATATAGTAACAACAAGTATATTACTTATTACAATACCTATATTATTACGTCTTTTTCCTCATGCAATGTATAAGGTATCATTAGTATTAAATATTACTATTGTATTATTTAGTTTTATAATGAATAGGATAAATAAAAAAGAAATATGTGCAACCATATTAAAATATGTAGTGCCAATTAATATATTTTTTATAGTAGAATCATTTATTAGACTTTTTGTTTATTTAAATTCTACAGAAGTTTTATTAGCAGCAAGTTTAGTATGTTTTATTATTTATTTAATTGATAAAAAGAATAATGCTGTATATGAAGTATATTATATAATTTATTTGTTCTTATCAACTATGTTTATAGAAGAATATCCTATATTTAGAGTACCTATATTATTAAACACATTACTTTGGTTATTCTATTATATAATTAATATTGTTTTAAAGAAAAATAATTTAAAATATATGTTTTTTGCAGGTACTATAATTAGTTTATTAATAACTCTAAATTATTTACATTTTGGTTTATATTATATTTTACTTGGAATAACATTATTGATGTTTTTATCATATGAATTATCAAAAAAGAAAAATATATTTTATTTGATTTGTGGATCAGTACTTATTTTAATTTCTATATTATTTGATTTTAGTAAGTATAATATTTTATCTATAATAGTATGTATGTTACTATTTATATATTCATATTTTAATATTAAAAATAAAGAAAAATTTTCTTGGTATAGAATTTTACATGTATTTTTTGGATTCTTATTTATATATAAACTATTAAATATGTTAATAGTTCCTGTTGTTATAGTAAATATACTTACATTATTTATATATTTATTTGTACTTATAGTTATGTATTTATCAGAGAGTGAAAAGAGTCAAAATATATATTTATATTCATTTATGCTTTTATTACCATATTATAATTTAATTAATAATATTAAAGTTTTAGAATCTATTTATCAACTTAACTTAGTACCATTTATATTGTATACTTTAGTAGGTGCAGAACTTATTAAATTTAAGAGTGATAATTCTAAGCAAATATTTGTGTTTACTTTGATTTTACTATTATCTTTTGGAACAATATCAACTAGTATTGAGTCAATGATTATTAGCATTTTACTTACAATTATATTTTTGATTTATGGAATTAGAAATAAAATGAATATGATTACTTATTTTTCTGTTATTTATTTTGTAATTTCGTTAATTTTAAGTTTATATAAAACATATAATAATATACTTATAATTAGTTTACTATTATTATTTGGAATAGGTATAATAGTATATATATTTATTAAGGAGACAAAAAGTAATAAAAAATAACTACTAAATTGATTTTAGTAGTTATATTTGTTATAATTAATTCGTTTGGGAAGTGAAGATATGAGATTAAAAAATAGCTTTTTCTATACTATAAGAGAAAACATAAAAGATGAGGATAGTATATCAGGTAATTTACTTGTAAGAAGTGGGATGATTAAAAAGACATCATCTGGTATTTATATGTATTTACCTTTAGGATATAAAGTTCTTAAAAATATAGAGAAAATAATAAGAGATGAAATGACATTTGCTGGGGCTGAAGAATTATTAATGCCAAGTCTATTAAATACAGAATTTTTTGAAAAATCAAATAGACTTTCATCTTTTGGTGATAGTATGTTTTCTTTAAAAGATAGATTTGATAAAGAATATGCATTAGGACCTACTCATGAAGAGTTATTTACATTTGCTGCTTTAAGTAAAGTAAGATCTTTAAAAGATTTACCATTTACTTTATTTCAAATTCAAAATAAGTTTAGAGATGAGGCAAGACCAAGATATGGTCTTATAAGAGTTAGAGAATTTCTTATGAAAGATGCTTATTCATTTGATAGAGATATAAAAGGTTTAGATGAATCATATGATAAAATGTTTAATGCATACAAAAAAATATTTGGTAGAATTGGAATTAACTATAAAATAGTAACTGCTGATACAGGTGCAATGGGAGGTTTATTATCAGAAGAATTTCAAGCATTAACAGATATCGGAGAAGATGTTGTAGTATTTTGTGAGTCTTGCGATTTTGCATCTAATATAGAAGTATGTTCTTCTATGATTATGGATAAGGAAACAAGTGAGAAGCCTCTTGAAAAGGATTTGGTTGAAACTGGAAATGCCAAAACAATAGATGAAGTATCAAATTATTTAAATGAAGCAGAAAGTAAACTTGTAAAAACATTAATATATACAATAGATAATAAAGAATATGCTATAGTTATAAAGGGTGATTCAGAAGTAAATGAAACTAAGGTATTAAAGTTATTAAATGCTAGTGATATTGCTTTAACTGATCCAGAAAAAGTAAAGAAAATACTTGGTGTAAGTGTTGGTAATATAGGGCCAATTGATATTGATTTACCTATAATTATGGATAATGAAGTTAGTTTGATGGTTAATTTTATTGTTGGTGCAAATAAAGAAGGATATCATTATAAAAATGTTAATATAACAGATTTTGAAGCAGATATGGTTTCTGATATAAGAAATGTAAAAGAAGGTGACCATTGTCCTCATTGTGGTGGTAAATTAGTATTTAAAAAGGGTATTGAAATAGGTAATACATTTAAACTTGGTACAAAATATAGTGAATGTTATGATTTAAAATATACAGACTCAGATAATACTCAAAAACCAGTTGTTATGGGATGTTATGGAATAGGTCTTGGAAGATGTTTAGCAGCACTTGTAGAACAAAAAAATGATGAACATGGAATAATATGGCCTATGAATGTTGCTCCATATAAAGTAGCTATCGTTGTAATTGATACAAAAAATCAAGAACAGATGGAAGCAGCTAATCATTTATATCAAGAATTAATGGATGCTAAAATTGATACAATATTAGATGATAGAGATGAAAGAGCAGGCGTTAAATTTAAAGATATGGATTTAATTGGTATACCAATCAGAGTAACAATTGGTAAAAAAATTAATGAACATATAATAGAAATAAAAAAACGTACAAGTGATGAAATAAATGAGATTTCTATATTTGATGCTATATATAAAATTGGTGACATAATTGATGAAGAAAGAATCTAATAAATTCTTTCTTTTTTTCGTTATTTCGACAAAAAATACTATAATACAATAGTATTATTAATTTGGTGATTTAAATGAAAAATAAAATGAAAACGTTTTCAGTTTTTTTATTAGCTATAGTTATTGGATTTGTTTTTGCAAAGTATATTTTTAATCAATATGAAGAAGAAGTAAATGAAACATTTAAAGAAAATACATCGGTATACTTATTTCAGTATGGTGCGTATAAAAACGAAAATATAATGAAGGATAATTGTAAAGATTTAAGTTCTTACTTTTATTATAAAAATGATAATATGTATCATGTACTCATAGGTATTAGTTCTAATAAAGAAAATTTAGATAAGATAAAAAAAGCTTATAATATTAATTCAGATATATATGTAAAAAAAGAAGAGATTAAAAATAATGAATTTATTGAATCATTAAAACAATATGACAATTTGATAAAATCTTCAGATGATTCTGCTACCATAATTAATGCTGAAAAACAAGTTTTAGCAAAGTATGAAAGTTTAGTGTTAAATAGTGAACAAATTGCTTATTAAGGATCTTCCTAAAAGTGAAAGACCAAGAGAAAGATTATTAAAATATGGTGTAACAAATTTATCAAACGAAGAACTTGTAAGTATAATAATTAGAAATGGTACAAAAAATTTATCTGTAAAACAATTATCCGAAGGAATATTAAAATCTATTGGTTCAATAAATAACTTAAAAAATATTACTATAAATAAACTAAAGCAAATAAACGGAATTGGAGAAGTTAAAGCTATAACTTTACTTGCTTCTATAGAACTTGGAAAGAGAGTATATTTTTCTGATGAAAGGATAAGAATAAAACTGAATACATCAAAAAAAATATATGATTATATGAAAATGGAATTATATGATAAAAAACAAGAATATTTTTATGCTTTATATCTTGATTCTAAAAAGTATTTAATAGATAAAAAATTATTGTTTATTGGAACACTTAATAAAAGTATTGTACATCCAAGAGAAGTATTTAAAAATGCATATCTTTTAAGTGCAAGTACAATAATATGTGTTCATAATCATCCTAGTGGTGACACAATTCCTTCAAAAGAAGATATAATGCTTACATCATCACTTGTAGAAATAGGAAAACTTCAAGGTATAAACGTTATAGATCATATAATAATTGGTAATAATAATTACTATAGTTTTTATGAAAATGGAGATATATTATGAAAAATAAAAAAGATAATAAAAAGGGAAAAAAAGTATATATATTTATAATAATTATTGTATTAATAATTGTTTCTTTATTATTTTATTTTTTAAATAACGAAAACAATAATAATATTGTCTTTAAATATATAAAAGATATGAATAATATTGTTGCAAAAATAGTCAATTATCCTGTAACTTCTATAAGAACAAAAGAAGAAATTAAAAATTTAAATGTAGTAGAATCTGAAAATAAGAAATTAAAAGAAGAAATTGAAAAATATAAAAAAGAGTTAAATATGAAACAAAGTATTACAGACAAAAAGTTAATAACAGGAACTACTATTAAAAGAAGTTTAACATATTGGTATGATACTATAACAATTGATATAGGTGAAAAAGATGGAGTAAAAAAAGGTGACGCAGCAATGAATTATGAAGGCCTTATAGGTAAAGTGATTAAGACAAATAAAAATAGTTCAGATGTTAAATTATTAACATCTAAATCAAAAAATAATTATGTTTCTGCGACTTTTACATATAAAGATAAGGTTTATTATGGATTAATAGATAATTATAATTTTAAAAAAAATGAGTTACATTTAAAAAATGTAATAGGTGATTTTTCAGATGACATTATAGGTATAAATGTAGTTACATCAGGACTTAGTGATTCTTTTTCAAGTGGTTTATTAATTGGAAAAGTTAAAAGAATTAATAAAGATAATTATGGTATTTCAAATGATATATATATATCACCAGCAAGTGATTTTAATGATATTACAGTTATTAGTGTAGTTGGAAGGTGATAAAATGACTTTTAATATAATATTAGTTATTATAAGTTTAATATTTGAAAATATAATAAATATGATTTTTTCAAACAACTCATATATATTATCTTTATTTACAATATTATCTTTAATTTTTATATATCCATATTATAAGAATAGTAAAAAAGATTATCTTTTATTTTCTATGATTGCTGGGTTTATTTATGATGTTATAAATACTAATTTTTATATATTAAATCCTCTTATTTTTGTATTAATATCTTATTTTATCTATATGTTTTTTAGAAAATTTAAATACAAATTATTAAATGTAATTTTAGTATCAATTTTTGTTATATTATTTTATCAATTTTTATTGTTTGTATTTTTTAATGTAACGTCTTCTTCAAAATATAGTATTAATGATTTTATATTTATAATTAATCATTATTATATTATTAATATTTTGTATTCAATTTGTTTATATTTTATATCGACAAAACATGACAGAATATGTTAATCAAATTTTTCATATTATTTGGTAGGTGAATAATATGAGAGAAATAGATATAATTAAAGAGAGAATTAAAAATAAACAAGAAGTGCCAAAAGATAATAAAAATGGTAATAGATTTAGATCTTTTTTATTAAAGCTATTTATTATTACAATTATTTTTTTATCAATGTATTTTGTAGCAGATAAAAACCCTAAAATAAAAAATAAAATATACCAAAAAGTATATAATTCAAATTTTTCTTTCGCAAGTGTGAAAAAAATATATAATAAATATATAGGGAATGTTTTACCTTTTCAAAATGCATTTGAAACAAAAAAAGTATTTAGTGAAAAACTTTCATATAAAACTTTATCTAAATATAATAAAGGTGTTAAATTAAGTTTATCAGATAATTATTTAATACCTTGTATAAAGGGTGGCATAGTTATTTTTTCTGGAGTAAAAAATAACATGGAAACTATAATAATTCAGCAATCTGATGGAATAGATGTATGGTACAGTAATCTATCTAATAAAAATGTTAATTTATATGATTATGTAGAAGATAATCAAGTAATAGGTGAAGCAAAAGATAATACGTTATATATGCAATTTCAAAAGGATGGAGTAGAAATTGATTATAAAGAAGTTATTAAATAAAATAGAAATAAATAAGTACACTCTTATTTTACTTTTTTTATCACTTATTACAGGATTATTTAAAGAAATAGAAGTTATATTTATAATTCTTTTGTTTCATGAGCTAGGACATTTTATAGCGGCTAAATTCTTAAAATGGAATGTAAAAAAAATAATATTTTATCCTTTTGGTGGACTTACTATATTTGAAGAAAAAATAGATAAACCTTTAAAAGAAGAATTTTTTATAACAATTATGGGTCCTGTTTTTCAAATAATAACTTATATAGTATGTAAATATATGTATGAAAAGTATTTATTAAGTGAGTATACTTTTTCACTTATAAAAAATTATCATTATGGTATTTTATTATTTAATTTACTTCCAATAGTTCCTTTAGATGGATCAAAACTATTAAATATATTTTTAAATAAATTTATTAATTTTAGAAAATCTTTTACATCAACAATATATATATCAATAATAGTTTTAATAATTGGACTTTTTTATGTATATAATGATGCAAGTTATTATATACTTATTTTATTTTTAATATATCAAATATTTATAAATATAAAGAATAAAAATTTTATATATCAAAGATTTATACTTGAAAAAGGATTATATCCAACTGAATATTCCAAATATAAAAAAGTTAAAGATGTTAAGAATATGTATAGAAATAAAAAACATTTAATATATAAAAATAATATGTATATAACAGAAAAGAAAATGTTTAATAATATAAGTAATAAAAAATGAATTTAAAAATATGTTAAAAAAATCAGAAAAATTTAACACGTTTATTAAATATGTAATAAAATGTAAATATGTGTTAATAATTAAAAAATTAGTCATAATCATAGTTTTATTAAATAATAAATTTATGTTATAATTGACTTAACAATAAGGCGGTGAAGAAATATGGCTTCAGTTGTAATGCATTTGGCGATTGCTAAATTAGTTAATGAAAAATTAGGTATGAATGAAAGAGAATTATTTTTAGGTACTATCGCACCTGATTTAAGTAAAGAAGTTGGAAAGAAAAAATATAAATCTCATTTTTATAAAAATACTAGATCAAATATTCCAGATTTAGAAAAGTTTATAAAAAAATATAGAAGAAGTATGAAAAAACCATTTGAGATGGGATATTATATTCATTTATATGTAGATAAATTATGGCAAGAAGTAGTAGCCTCTGATTTATTTAATACAGATAGTATAACATTATTAAATGGTTCAGTTATAACTGTAAAAGAGTCTGATGCAAAGAAACTTTTATATAGTGATTTTTCAAATATAAATGTTGATTTGATAGGAAGATATGAAATAGATTTATCTTTATTTTATTTAGAACCTGTAATACCAAAAACTAAAATAGATGAGATACCGATTAAAAAGTTAAATTTAATTATTCAAAAAATGGGAACTATTATAAAAAATTCAGAAAAAGCTAGAACTGTTGTTCTAGATCAGAAAAATGTACATAAATTTATAGAATCATCAGCAGATGAAATAATAGATAATTTAAAAAGTTTAAAGATTATTCAAGATTAATTGTTTAATCTTTTTTTATATTCATTATATAATTCTATAACTTTGTTATAAGTTTTTTCTTCTAATTTTTCTTTAAGTTCCTTAAACAAATTTTCTGGGTTTCCGTAATAAAATGTCTTCCAATGATTTTTTATGTAGAAATTTATAGTATTTAATTCATCATTTTTAAGAAGAATTCCTTCTTTTTTTGCAAAATCGTTAATATTATTTAATGTAATGTTATTTATATATTTACTTATTATATAATCGTTCAAAAATACCACCTCTTGATAAATTATATGTAATATTAATCTTAGTATGATACAAACTATAAAATGGAGGAATAACTATGAATTTAAAGAAGCAAATAAGAAAAAAAGTTAATTTTAATCATATAACAAATGTTAGATTTATGAATATAATGATTGTTACTATAGTATTATTTTTAATAATAATTTATAGATTATACAATGTTCAAATATTAAATAGTACAAGTTATAAAAAAAGTTTAGATTCACTAACTGTAAAAACAGTAACTAGTTCATCAGTACCAAGGGGAAGAATATTTGATAGAAATTATAATTTACTTGTAGATAATGTAGGTGTTAAAACAATTTATTACAGGAGGGTAAATGGAACCTCTACTAAAGATTTAATAGATACAGCTTATTTGCTTTCGAAAAATATAGAAGTTGATTCATCAAAATTAGAAGATATAAATTTAAGAGAGTTTTATTATGTAAATAATAAAGAAAAAGTAGATAGTAAAATAACAAAAAAAGAATGGCAATTATTAAAAGAAAGAAAAATAACTAATGGAGAAATAGAAAAGTTGAAATTAGAAAGAATCTCTTCTGATGAATTAAATTCTTATTCTTCTATTGATAGAGAAGCTGCTTATATTTATTTTCTTATGAATAATGGATATTTTTATGATGAAAAAATAATTAAAACAGATGCGACTGATTCAGAATATGCATATGTTGGTGAACATATATCTTCTCTTAATGGGGTAAATATAAAATTAGAATGGGAAAGAAAATATTTATATGGTGATGTATTTAGAACAATTTTAGGTAATGTTTCTAATAGTTCATCTGGTATACCCAAAGAGCTTAAAGATAAATATTTAAAACTTGGATATGAGTTAAATGATAGAGTAGGAGTTACTTATTTAGAATATCAATATGAGGATGAATTAAAAGGAAAAAAAGCTGTATATGCACTTAATAATGATAATTCTTATACATTACTTGAAGAAGGTGTTAGAGGTAATGATATTGTTTTAACAATTGATATTAATATTCAAAAAGAAGTAGAAAACATATTAACAGAAGAAATTGTTAATGCGAAAAAAAATGATATTAATACGATTTATTATGATGGATCAAGAGTAGTTGTTACAGAACCAGAAACAGGTGAGATACTTGCGATGGCATCAAAGCAAGTTGTAAATGATAATGGAGAATATAAAGTATATGATAATACTCCATCAATATTAACTAATCCAGTAACTCCAGGTTCAATAGTAAAAGGTGCATCAATGACTGTTGGATATAAATCAGGTGCGATTGATATAGGCACAAAAATGGTAGATGAATGCGTAAAGATTTCTGGTGCGATTGCAAAGTGTTCATGGACAGATCATTTAGGAGTTTTGGATGATATAAATGCACTTGCATATTCATCTAATTCTTATCAATATAAAATAGCTATAAAAACTCTTGGTACAAATTATAGATATAATATCTCACTTCCAAAAGGTGATGATTCATTTAAATTATATAGAACAACTTTTAAAGAATATGGTTTAGGAGAAAAAACTAATATTGATTTACCTGTTGAATCATATGGTACAACAGGTGTTAATGATAATCCAGGAACTCTTTTAGATTTAGCAATTGGTCAATATGATACTTATACACCAATTCAAATCGCACAATATATAAGTACAATTGCGGCAAAAGGTGATAGATATCAGCTTCATTTATTAAAAGAAGTAAGGAAAGGAAGTAATTCTGATTCACTTGGTAAAGTACAAATAAAAAATGAACCAAAATTACTTGGTAAAGTTAATATAGATTCTAAATATATTGACAGAATAAGAGAAGGTTTTAAGGCTGTTATGCATGCAACAGGATATGGTTATATGGGAAATCAGGTAGATGCTGCTGGTAAAACAGGAACAAGTCAAAGTTTTTATGATGTGGATGGTGACGGATATATAGATGTTGAAACATTATCTAAAGGATTTATTGGTTTTGCACCTTATGATAATCCAAAATATTCTATAGTTGTTCTATCTCCAAATGTAAGATATAGCAAGGATAGTAAATATACTTCTCCAGTTAATTTAAAAATAAGTTCTAGAGTATCAAATAAAGTATTTGAAATTTTGAAATAATATGGTATAATTTAATAGTTAATTGAAGAGGAGGAGAAGTTTATGGCAAAATCAAAAAAAGGTGCTAGAGGTTATGTAGCATTAGAATGTACTGTTTGTAAAGAAAATGATAGAGTTTCAAGAGAAAATCATTTTGTTCAAAAAAACAAAAATAATACACCAGAACGTTTAGAAATTAATAAATTCTGTCCAACTTGCGGAAAACATACTATACATAAAGAAAAGAAATAATAAATTTTTCTTTTGGAAGGATAAAAAGGAATGAATAGAGTTGTTATAATTGGATGTGGTAATGTAGGCATGGCATATGCTTATGCCTTAGTTAATCAAAATATAAGAGTTGATGAATTAGTTCTAATAGATATTAATAGAGAAAAAGTGTTAGGTGAGGTAATGGATTTAAATCATGCATCTATTTTCTCATCACACAAAATAAATGTAAGAGCTGGAGAGTATAGTGATTGTAAAAATGCAAACATAGTTGTTATTACTGCGGGCGCTAATCAAGAAAAAAATGAAACAAGAATGGATTTAATTAACAAAAATGATAAAGTAATTAAAAATATTACTTTAAATGTTGTTGATTCAGGTTTTAAAGGAATTTTCTTAGTAGCAACTAACCCTGTAGATGTTATGGCATATTTAGTTCGTAAATATTCTAATTTTACATCTAATAAGATTATTGGTAGTGGAACTATTATTGATACTACAAGATTAAAATATATATTATCAAATAAATTACAAATAAATCCAAGTAATATACATGCAAGTGTTATTGGTGAGCATGGAGATAGTGAATTTGTTTTATGGTCAAAAGCAGAAGTAGGAAATCTTAAAGTAGATAATTTTATTTCTAAAAATGATATGAATATAATTGAAGATGAAGTTAAAAATTTAGCTTACAAAATAATCAATTATAAAGGTGAAACAAGTTATGCAATAGGTATGTGTTTAACAAAAATAACTAATTCTATATTAAATAATGAAGAGTTAATTTTAACTGTATCTTCACCTGTAGAAGAAATATATATAGGATATCCATCAGTAATTAATTCTGATGGAATAAAAGGTGTAATGAAAATGACTCTTAGTAATGAAGAAAATATAAAATTTGAAAATTCTAAAGCTGTTATTAGAAATGCTATTAGAAATTTGGAGGGTTGATAATTATGATGATTGATATTAATGATATAAAAAATGGTATGACAATTATACTTGATGGTCAAATATATCAAATAGTTGAATTTTTACATGTTAAACCTGGTAAAGGTTCTGCATTTATGAAGATGAAACTAAAGAATTTAAGAACTAATACTACATTAGAAAAAACACTTAATACAAATATTAAAATAGAAAAAGCAAATATTTCTAAGAAAACAATGCAATATTTATATACTACTGGTGATTCATACAATTTTATGGATATGAGTACTTATGAACAAGTAGATTTAGATGCTAAAACAATTGAAAATGAAAAGAAATATTTAAAGGAAAATTTAGAAGTAGAATTAGTTTATTTTAATAATGATGAATTAATAGGTTTAAATTTACCTGATAAAATTGAATATAAAGTAACATCAACTACTGATGCTGTAAAAGGTAATACATCTTCAGGTGCTATGAAAGATGCTGAACTTGAAAATGGATTAGTTGTAAAAGTACCTTTATTCATAAATGAAGGTGATGAAATTATTGTTTCATCAAAAGATGGAAAATATGTATCAAGAAAATAATGAACTTAATGTTCATTTTTTTTGTAAAAAAAATAGAAATTATTTCATTTCTACTTTTTCTTTATCTAACCATTCTTTAAAAGTTTCTTTAAATACAGGAAGCTCTTTTTTTATAACATCGTCATATACACTTGTACAATTTACTATAGCCTCGTAAATGTGTTTAAATGTGACAACATCAGAGTTTTCAAATCTTGCATATGTAAAGCATTTAGAAAAAAGTGCTAAAGAAACATCTGGATACCTAGATCCATTTTCATAAACTCTTTTATATTCACTTGTCATATTAACTATGAATTTACATACAAGCTCTAAAACCCAATTTGTATATGGAAATTTTACTCCAGTTGCATATTCTATTTTCTTTAATGAACCCATTAAAATTTTAACAGTTGTTTCTTGATCTGGTTCTTCAACTTCAACTCTTTCAAAACGTCTTAAGAAAGCCTTATCTTTTAACAAGAATTCTTCATATTCTTGAGTAGTAGTTGCACCAATTATTTTTATAGTACCTCTATCTAGACCAGGTTTTAACATATTTATAAAATCAACTTCTCCGTTTCTTGATGCAGTAACTAAGGTATGAATTTCATCAATGAACAAAATTAAATTTTCTTTATTAATTACTTCAGAAATAAGAGTTTGAAGTTTTGATTCTTCAACACCATTTTTCATATATGTTCCAAGAAGTGAAGAAGTATTAATTTTTATTATTTCATAATTCTTTAATGCATTTGGAATATCTCCATTTTGAATTCTATAACTTAATCCTTCAACTATTGAAGTTTTACCAATACCAGCTTTACCTGTTAAAACTACAGATTTTTCTGGGCTTAATAAAATTAACACCATTTTTTTGATTTCTTCATCTCTTGCAATTGCAGGATTTGTAATATATTTTTTCTTTGTAAGATCTTCGCCATATGCTTTTAGAATACTAAATTCTTCATTATTATTTTCATTCTTGTTAATTATATTATTATTTTGATTATTAACTACATTATTATTTGTTTTTTCAAAATCAGGATCAATAGTAGGCAATTCTTCTTTTTTTGTTTCTGTAAAATCATTGTCACTTTCATCATTTATTTGACTTTTAAATATATCTTGAAATTCATTATCCATAAAAATTCTCCTATCTCTTTATAATTATAACAAAATACTACAATATTTGCTAGTAAAGAAGTGTCAAAATATTAAAATGTTCGTAAAATTTATTGTTTTAATCATTTACTTATTTTATAATAATTTTGGTGATAGAAAATGCAGAGATACTTTGCTATTAATGAAAAATTAGAAATATCTAAAGATGATAAGTACCATATTACTAAGGTTATGAGAATGAAAAAAGATGATCATATAGAAATAGTATGGAACAAAGAAGTATTTTTATGTAATTTAGATGTAGTAAATAGTAGTGAAGTAGTATATTCAGTTTGTAAGAAATTATCGGTTAATAATGAGCCTGAAATATATGTTACACTTGCTTTTTCACTTGTGAATGAGACTAAAACTGATTTTATTTTACAAAAGGGTGTTGAACTTGGAATAAGTGAATTTATACCAGTATCAGCAAGTAGATCAAAAGTTAAAATTGATAAAAAAGAAGATAAGAAAATTCAAAGATGGAATAAAATTACAAAAGAAGCAGCAGAACAATCTTATAGAAATATTATTCCAAAAGTATGTGAAATTCATACTATGAAAGAGTTAATAAATGAAGAGTATGATTTAAAAATTTTATGTAGCACAAAAGAAAATTTAAAAACTATAAAAAATGTGTTACAAAATTCGACAAAATGTGATAAGATTATTATAGTTGTTGGCCCAGAGGGTGGAATAACTTGTGAAGAAGAAAAATTATTGGGTGAAAACGGATTTGATCTAGTAACATTAGGAAATACAATTTTAAGAACAGAAACTGCTCCCATATTTGTTATGAGCGCAATTAGATATGAACTTATGAGGTGACTTTTATGATAAATTTAAATAATGTTTTTTATATTTATGCAAATATGGGAAGAAATAGCAAGTTTTTATTAACTATGATAGGATTAATTATTTTTTTACTTGTTTTAATTGTTATAATTAGTCTTATTACTAAAAAAAAGGAAAATAAAAATGTAATAAAACCTACAGTAGTAATAAATAAAAAGAAAAAAATAAATTATGATGAGGAATCTTTAGAAGATTTATCTCCATCAATTAAAATTAGTAGTAAAAATGATTCTGTTAAAGTTGATACTAGTAAAGTAAATGAACTAAAAAAGGTAGAAGAAATAAAAAAAGATGATGATGTTGAAGTTATCGAAGTTATGTCTGATGAATCAGATGATATTGATGAAATAAAGAAATTAATTGAAAATACTTTAGAACAAGAACCTATTAGATTAAATGAATTTGAACAAGAACAAGAAGATTGCGCAATTATAAGTTATGATGAACTTGTAAAAAGAGCAGGAGCTAAAAAAATAGTTTATAAAACAAAAAAAGAAGAAGAAACTCCAGTAGTAAAATCAGTTGTTGAAGAAAATAAAAATGTGATGTTTAAACCTTCAATGATTGTATCACCAATTTATGGAATTCAAAAAGAAAAAGATGAGAAAGATGAAGTTTTAAAATCTTTTGAAGAACTCGATAATGTTAAAAGAAGTTTTAGAAGTACAAGTAGTGAAATGGATAACGATGTGGAATTTTTAAATAAATTAAAAAAATTTAGAAGTGAACTTGAATAAAATAGCAATTTTTATTGCTGTTTTTTTATACTTTTTGTATAATAGGTAAAGAAAGAAGTGAAGTTTATGAAAGTTGCTTTTTATACTCTTGGATGTAAGGTTAATGCATACGAAACAGAGGTTATGATAAATGATTTTAAAAAAAATGGTTTTGAAATAGTTCCATTTGATGGTTATTCTGATGTTTATGTTATAAATACTTGTTCTGTTACAAACAATAGTGATCAAAAAAGTAGAAAAATTATTAGAAGTGCTCACAAACATAATGAGAATGCTATTGTTGTTGCAATGGGTTGTTATACTCAAATAAGATATAATGAAACTAAAGATATTGATGGTATTTCAATTATTTTAGGAAATAAATATAAAAATGAAGTTGTTTCATTAGTTTTGGAATATATGAAGAATAAAAAACAAATTATAAAAATATCTGATTTAAAAAAAGAAAAGTTTGAGGATATGGTACTTGATAAATTTGAAAATCACACAAGAGCATTTGTTAAGGTGCAAGATGGATGTAATAATTTTTGTTCATATTGTATAATTCCATATACTAGAGGAAATATAAGAAGTAAAGAAAAAAATGTTGTTTTAAGTGAGGTTAATGCACTTGTTAAAAACGGGTATAAGGAAGTTGTTTTAACAGGAATACATACAGGTCATTATGGTGCTGATTTACATGATTATGATTTTAGTGATTTACTTATAGAACTTGAAAAAATAGATGGTCTTGAAAGAATTAGAATATCATCTATCGAAATCACTGAATTAAATGATAAATTTTTAAATGTACTAACAAATAGTAAGAAAATTGTTGATCATATTCATATTCCTCTTCAATCAGGTTGTGATAAGATATTAAAACTAATGAATAGAAAATATAATATGAATTACTTTATTGATAAAATAAATAAAATTAGATCTATTAGACCTAATATTGCAATTACTACAGATGTTATAGTAGGTTTTCCTTCTGAAACTACTTGTGATTTTAATGAAACAAAGGAAAATATAAAAAAAATTGGTTTTACAGAGTTACATGTATTTCCATATTCTAAAAGAGCAGGAACACCTGCTGCTAATATGAAAAATCAAATTGATGGAAATATAAAAAAGGAAAGAGTAAAAGAACTAATTAATTTAAGTGAAGATTTAAAACAATTATATTATGAAAAATTTATAGGTGAAGATATGGTTGTACTTGCAGAAACTATAAATGATGGTATAGTAACAGGACATTTATCAAATTATGGTAAAGTACTATTTAAAGGTGCAAAAGAAGATTTAAATAAAATGATAAATGTTAAATTGTTATCTTATAATAATGATGTTTATGAGGCAGAAAAGTTGTAATAAAATTATAGGGGGTATTTTTATGAAAGATTTAACAAATGAAGATTTAATAGAAAAATACAAATCTACTTATGATAATAAAATAAGAAATTTAATTGTAGAAAAAAATTTAAATCTAGTAAGAATGATTGCTTATAATTATTCACAAAAAAGTTCAATTTCATATGATGATTTATTTCAAGAAGGAATAATTGCGTTAATTAATTCAATAGAAAAATATGACATAAATTTTAATTGTAAATTTTCAACGTTTTCATATTCTGCAATTGTTAATCAAATAAGAAGATATTTATCAAAAAATAAATCGATATTAACAATTCCTTTAAAACTTCAGGAACAAATAAATTTATATGAATATTTAAAATCAATTAATAAAACTGATGATGAAATAATGGAAAAATTATGTATGGACAATGATAAATATAAAAATTTTCTTATTAAATATCAAAAAACAAAAGTAGATATTATTTATGATAATAATGATTTATTTAATTTTCCAGCAAGTGATACTTCAAATTTTGTTCTTGATAAATTTTTACGTAAGAGCTTTTTAAAAGAATTAAAGAAAATTCTTACAAAAAGAGAATATGATGTTGCTATATTAAGATATGGTTTTTATAGTGATCCAATGAAATTTAAGAATATAGCAGATACGCTTGGAGTTAATGAAAAAAGAGTGCAAGCATTAGATTTACAAGTTAGAAAAAAATTAAAGAAGTATAATTCAGTTAAAGAATATTATGAATTAATTCATCAAAAGTAAAAATTTAGTGAAATATATGAAAAAAATGTTGAAATAAAAGAGTTAGAGTGATATAATTTATTTAGCAAAAGACGAAGGGAGGGACAAAAATGACTAAAGTAGTGGTAAGAAATGGAAACGTTGATGGTGCTTTAAAGAAATTTAAACAAAAAGTAGCAAAAAGTGGAATCCCTTCAGAATGTAAGAAAAGAGAACATTATTCTAAACCTGGAATTCAAAGAAGAGAAGCTAAAAAAGCTGGTATAAAGAATTCTAGAAAAAGACAAAGTCGTGATAGAGATTAATTTAAAGCAGTTTTCTGCTTTATTTTTTTAGGAGGAATTATGAAAGAAAATTTACAAAAGGATTTTATAAATGCAATGAAATCAAAAGATAAACAAACTCTAGAAGTTATTAAACTTTTAAAAGGTGCTATTCAAAACGAAGAAATAGTAAAAAAAAGAGAACTAAATGATGAAGAAATAATTTCAATTGTTGTTAAACAAGTAAAAATGAGAAAAGATGCAATTGTTGAATTTGAAAAAGCTAATAGAGAAGATTTAATTAAATCATATCAATTTGAGATAGATGTTTTAAATAAATATTTACCTAAGCAGTTATCAATAGAGGAAGTAAATACTATACTTGATGAAGCTTTTAATAAAATAAATCCTACTTCACAAAAGGATATGGGATTAATTATGAAAGAAGTAACTGGTAAATTAAAAGGTAAAACTGATATGGGAAATGTAAGCAAAATTATAAAAGATAGATTATCAAATTTATAAAGAGGGTTTTAAAACCTTCTTTTTTTCATATAATTTAATGGGTGATTATATGAAACTTATAAATGATGTTAGAAATTTTATAGTTGATAATGAATTTCAAATAGTCGTAAAAAATAATTTTGTAGATATACAAAATTTTGATTTGATAGATACTATAAATGAAAGTACAGTTATTGTTACAAAAGAAAAAAAGAAAATAAAAATTAAAGGAAAATCTTTGACCGTTAACAAATTATTAAGTGATGAATTATCTATAAAAGGTAAAATATTAGAAATTACATTTGAAGGAATAAATGAATAATTATTTAATTATAAATGTTACGGGCAAAAATATATATAAATTTTTATTAAGATGTAAGGATAATAACATTCAAATTTTAAGTAGTAATATAATCTCTTATAAAGAAGCTGTTATAAAAATTAATTATGATGATTACGATAAGTTAAATAAAATTAAATCAGTTTATAAATTAAGTATAATTAATAAAACTGGTTTTATAAAAATAAAAGAATTAATATATAAATATAAAATATTATTAATTTCATCATTCGTTGGGATATTATTTTTAATATTTTTATCAAATATAATATTTAAAGTCACTATAATTTCAGATAATAATGCACTTAATGATAAGATAATAAAAGACTTAAATGCACTTGGAATAAGAAAATATTCTTTAAAGAAAAGTTATGATGATATTTGTTTAATAAAAGAAAAATTACTTGAAAAGTATAATGATTCAGTAGAATGGCTTGAAATAAAAGAAAATGGTATTGTTTATGAAGTACAAGTTGTAGAAAGAAAAAAAGTAAAAAAATTAAAAAAGACAGATTATACAAATATAATTGCGAAAAAATCAGGGGTTATAAAAAAACTAATGGTTGAAGATGGTACAAAAGCAGTAGAACTAAATAATTATGTAAATAAAGGAGAAGTTTTAATTAGTGGCATTATAAAAAAAGATGAAGATGTTAAAGGACTTACTCATGCAATAGGTAAAGTATATGCAGAAGTTTGGTATAATATTAATATAGAATATCCATTAAATTATAAAGAAAAAAGATATACAAATAGAAAAAGAAAAACACTTTATTTAAAAATAGGAAATAAGTATTTTAATTTGTTTAAATATAAAAATATGGATAGAGAAGTCTTAGTTAGTTATAAAAATAGATTATTACCATTTGAATTTGGTATAGAAAAACAAAGTGAAGTAAAAATAATTAATGATAAATTATCAATCAAAGAAGCAAAAAATAAGGCAATATTTAAGGCAAAACAAGAACTTTTAGATACTCTTGATAAAGATGAGTATATTATTGATCAAAAAGCTTTGAATTTTTATCAAAAAAATAGTAAAATAGTATTAGATATGTTTTTTACATGCTATGAAGAAATAGGAGAAGAAGAAACAATCACATTAGAAGAATAATAGAGGTGGTAATATGATTCAAGATACTTTGAAAAATGCACTTAATGATAATTTTTCAATGATATTTATTTTTTCAGTAGTAATAGTTGCGTTAAGACTTATGTATATACATGTTCATAAAGAGAAATTTGTATTATATAAAGAAACATTTATGTTTGCTTTCTTATTATACGCATTGTTACTATTTTATGTTGTAACATTTCAAGATGTTAATTACGGAACTAACAATTTTATACCTTTTAAAGAAATATTAAGATATGAAGTTGGATCAAAAGTTTTTATAAAAAATATTGTAGGTAATATAATTTTATTTATTCCATTTGGTTTTTTTGTCGCACATTTAATGAAATCAAAAAAGTTATATCCTACGCTAGTAGTTTCAATGATTACGTCTATAGTAATTGAGTATACACAATTAAAAATAGGTAGAACATTTGACATAGATGATATTATTTTAAATATTACAGGTGGTTTTTTAGGGTATTTAATATACATTATAATTGATACTTTAGAAGATCATATGCCGCAAGTTTTAAAGACAGAAACATTTAAAAATATAATTACAATAATAATTGTACTTTTATTAATATTTGTTTATACTAATTTTTCTTTATGGGGGATATTAAGATGAGTAATATAGAAGTTTTTAATCAAACAAATGAAGATATAGAAGATTTAAAAGAAATTAAAAAATTAACTAAATTTTTAGTTAAATATATGAATGTTAAAAATGCAATATTTAATGTTATATTTATAAATAACGAAGAAATTAGAAAAATTAATAAAGAATATAGAAATATTGATAGAGAAACAGATGTTATTTCTTTCGCACTTGAAGATAATGCTGATATAGTTTTAGAAAATGTTAGAGTGCTAGGTGATATTTATATATCTATTGATAAAGCAAAAAGTCAAGCAATAGAATATGGACATTCTTTGAAAAGAGAATTGTGTTTTTTAACAACACATGGATTTTTACATTTACTAGGATATGATCATATGAAAAAAGAAGATGAAGAAATAATGTTTGGATTACAAAAGGAGATTTTAGAAAAATATGGAGTCACAAGATAATAAGAAATTTGATAGAAATAAAGCAAAAAAAAGAGGGTTAATAAGGTTTAAAAACAGTATAAAAAATTCATTAAATGGACTTTTTTATGCATATTTAAATGAACAAAGTTTAACACTTCATACAATTCTTACGATAGTTGTATTAGTGTCTGGATTTTATTTTAATATATCTAAAATGCAATGGGCAATTCTTGTTACTGTTATGACAATAATAATAGTTACAGAATTATTAAATACAGCAATAGAGGCAACAGTTGATCTTGTAACAAATGAATATCATGAACTTGCAAAGATAGCAAAAGATTGTGCTTCAGCAGCTGCATTTGTCGCATCAATACTTGCAATAAGTTTATACTTGTATGTGTTTTTACCTAAAATTGTACAATTAATAAGTTAAGGAGTTTTTTTATGAAAGATAAATTGTTAAAATTATTAGAAAATTCATATAGCCCATATTCTAATTTTAGAGTTGCTGCGATTGTAGTTACAAACGATGAAAAAGAATTTTGTGGTGTAAATGTAGAAAATGCATCTTTTTCTTCTACGATATGTGCAGAGAAGAGTGCTATAGTTTCTGCTATAAGTAATGGATATAAAAAATATGATTTTAAAACTTTATATCTAATGGTTGATAGTGAAAAAATAAGTACATGCTGTTTTTCATGTAGACAGGTTATTGTTGAATTTTTTAGTGAAGATTCACACATAATATGTATGAATAAATATGGTGAAAGGCAGGATTTTTTAGTTAAAGAATTATGTAATAATCCATTTAATGAGGAGGATTTAAAATAATGAAATCAGGATTTATATCAATAATAGGAAGACCAAATGCAGGAAAATCAACTCTTTTAAATACAATTGTGGGTGAAAAAGTCGCAATTACATCTGATAAAGCTCAAACAACAAGAAATAATATACAAGGTATATACAATGAAGATGGTTATCAAATGATATTTGTTGATACACCAGGTATACATAAGCCTAAACATAAACTTGGAAAATATATGAATAAACAATCTTATGATTCAACAATAGATGTTGATGTTATTTTATTTTTAGTTGATGTTACTACAAAATTAGGCCCAGGAGATAAGTTTATAATTGAAAAATTAAAAGAAGTTGATACACCAGTTTTTTTAATTCTTAATAAAGTTGATAGAATAAAAAAAGAAGCATTATTTGAAATAATTGAAAATTATAACAAATTATATCCTTTTAAAGAAATAATACCAATTTCTGCATTAAAAAAAGATAATATAGATGATTTAATTAATACTTTGAAAAAATATTTGAATGATGAAACAATATATTATGATTTAGATGAATATACTGATAAAAGTATAAATTTTATGGTTAGTGAGCTTGTTAGGGAAAAAGTACTTAGATTAACTCATGAAGAAGTTCCTCATGCTGTAACATGTGTACTTGAAAAATATGAAGACAATAAAACAAGCGTTCATATAAATGTTTTGATTATTGTTGAAAGAGAAGGTATTAAAAAGATACTTGTTGGTCATAATGGATCTATGATTAGAAAAATTGGTGAAGAAGCAAGATATGACATTGAAAATTTAGTTGGTAAGAAAGTATACTTAGAATTATTTGTTAAAGTTGTGAGTAATTGGAGAGAAAAAGAAAAATATTTAACTGAATTTGGTTTTAAAGAAGAAGAGTAATTAATATTATAAATAAATTTAAA
>CAKPEJ010000007.1 GCA_934149325.1 uncultured Bacilli bacterium | reverse complement strand
AACTTCTATTAGGAAGGAGGATTGATATTATGAAGAAAAAAGATTTACTAATCTCATTTCTAATACTAATTATCATTTTATTAATAGTCTCTCTAATGATTCTATGTATAAAAAAATAGTACTCAATCTAGCAAAAGATTAAGTACAAATCTAAATATTTAGGTAAGTACTCAACTCGGCAAAGTTAAGTATTTCCCTTTTTTATTTTATGCAAGTTTCCTTGACATATTCATAGTAACATACTTATAACTTTTTGTCAAAAATCAAATTTTAAAGATATCTAATATTGTTTTTTATAACTAAGTTTGACATTTCTTTACCAATATTTTCAGAAAATTTATAAGACCTAAAAAATAAAAAACGTTATATTATAAAGGTTAATTTCATATTGGTGCCAACGGCGTAGACGTCTATAACTATTTTAGAACCAACTTCTTTTGTTCTTCTTGTTTATTTAATACTTGAAGTTGATTAAATAAATTCATAAAACATAAGTTAAATGGGTCATATTTTGATCCTGAATTACATATTCTTATACCAAAACCAAATGTAGGATCATAAGGATTATCAGTAAAATTTAATATTATTTTATCATCCTTTTTTTCTATTTTTAGTTTATTTGCTTTTTCGTCATATATATTATCACTATACCAAATAATTGCAGAATTCTGTACTAATCTATTATAAACATCATTATCTTTTAATAATTCATTCATTTGTTCTTTAATATCACATATTTCTAATTTGATATCACTTGCATCAAATACTTTACATTTAATTATATTATCCATAAGATTTTCAAAATACTGATAAATTTCCTGGTTTTTATTTATAGAAAATATAGCATTATATTGCCCATTTTCATCAATATTATAGTCCCCAAAAATATCTATATATAAATCAAGATTTGAACCATAAAATATTTTTAGTAAATTTTTTCCATCTCTAATTAAGATGTCTTTTACTTTGTCAAAATAATTATTATTTTTAAATTCTACTATCATAAATAACCCTCCATAAAACAAAAAATATTATACATCAAAAAAATAATTTTTCATATATTAGAAATTATTTTATATAATTAATATAATCTTCTTACCTATATATATATCACTTGAATAATTAAATGCTAGTATGTAGTTTTTGTTCATTCTATTCTATTAGTATTTCCGTTTATTATTAGAATAGTATTGCAAAATTAATAACAAAAAAATCTATCATTTCTGATTAATTCATACATAAAAAATCGAATAAATTTTCTAGTGGTGTTCTAAAAAAATACAACAATTTTACTAACTATTTTTTCTATCATAATATAGTGCTAATGTTAATAATTTATTTTTAGAACCTATATTAGGTATGGTATTTTTAATTGTATTAAATTTTTGTTTTAATTGCTTATATGTTAATTTTGACAATGTTTCTCCGCATAGTATTTTATTAATAGATTGTTCAGAATAATATAATGCATTTGATGCTATATCTAAAACTTCATTATCTTTTTCTAAGTAAGCATGATAATGGCCTCCATAAAAGAAATTAGGCATATACGAAAGTACCACTCTATAATCATTATTTTCTCTTAAAAAGTCATAAGTTCTCTCATAACATTGTCCCATTAAATCTTTCTCAAAAATATGATAAGATTTTGAATCAGATAATATTTCACTTGCTTTATATACTTCAATAGTTCCTAAAATAGTACTTAAAATATATTTTGATTCATTCCTTTTTATATCATTAATGCCTGGCCATAACAAAGGATCAATGGTATTATCATATTCCCTATCTGTTGCTAATAAATAATAAATCGCGTTATGAATTGACATAGAATAATTAAAATTATAAGAGCTTAATAAATCGAGAAAAACTTTTTCAAATTCAGTGCCTTTTAGTGAAAAAAATTCATATAATAAATCTTCTATAGGATTTCCTGTTTGATATAATAATTCATCTCTATATGTCATTTCTAGAAATTTCGATATAAATTCTTCCGCAATTGAATTATTTTTTTGTTCTGGCTTTATCTCACGTAATTTTTCCTGTTCATAAAAATCTTTATATTTCATAAAATCACCTACATTTAATATATTGCATAATGATTTTATATCATTATACAAGTAGTTTCTAAATTGAAATAATTTAATTTAGAAATCGATATTTATTATAACATATTTTTTGCATTTTAAAACTCGAACTTTCTATTGTTCGAGTTTACTATCAATCTGGTGCCATTGTCGTAGTTATCTACAACTTTTCACAAAGGCGATTGATATTGAATCAATCTCTAAATCAATTATAACACACATTCTTGAAATTTTAACAAAACCTTCATCTGTTCGCTTGTTTTATAAAATTACTTATTATATAATTTTTATAGGAACATTTGATGTGAGTGTCGTCCTCCAATCTTGAGAAAGAAAGGAGGGATACAATGAAGAAAAGAACTTTTATAATAAAAGTCCTTCGTCTTATTGCTATCATTTTGTTACTTTCTACCTTACTGGTGTTAGCAATAAAAATATAACACTCTTTCATCTCTGATTGAGTGTCAATACTAAGTTTTTTTAGAGGCGACATTCACTTGCAGAATCGAATGTTCCTCTTTTTTATTTTATGCAAGTTTTCTTGCTTACATACTAATAATAGCATAAATTATTGAGATTGTCAAAAACACATTATTTAATTTATTATACATATTTCAAGTTAATATCATCTAACCATATAGTGCATTTAATTGATGATATACAAAAACATAGATGCATTTATTTCCTACTATTCAAGATGAAATAGTTGATTTATTAGATAATTTATAAGGCCTCAAAAAAGACCTAAAAAATAAAAAAAACCTTATATTATAAGGATTAATTTCATATTGGTGCCAGTAAGGAGCAGGTCTAACAACTCCTAGGCTAAAAGATGATAGTAAGTAATACTTACTAACTAAATATATTATAATATACATTATACAAAAAAAGAAAGCATTTTAACATACTTTCAAGAATTCTTTATTACTTGTTATATTATATAAATTAATATTTTTATATATTTTTTATTTTACTATAAATATCATACCAACTATAACATCTAATTATATTTTTACCATTACAACTCTTATTATATCCTGCATTAAAACATATAACTGGTATCTTCGTTGATATTTTATTAATATTTTCTACTTTATCTTCAATCATTAACTCAATATCATTTTCTATACAAATTTCATATTTATCTTCTTTAGTAAAGATAATTTTATCATAATTAATATTATTATCACTTAACCATTTTATTACAATATTTCTCATTTCTTTTCCAACTTCATCATTTCGGTCAGTAAGATATCTAGCTGTTATGATATATATTTCATTATTATCTTGTTTTAATTTGTCTATAACTTCACCTGCAAATTTTCTTGCAGGTTCATTTTTTACATAATCATATAAATATTCATTCCAAAATTCTTCATCCATCTCTTTATTTACACCAAAGACAGTATCACTATCATAGCCGTTAGGATCTACAATGTATTTATTATATTTCATAAAAAATTTGCTTCCTACCTCTATTTGCCATTTCTCATAGTCTGTTAATACGCCATCTATATCTATTCCTATTCTCATAAAATTTCACCTACTTTTTATTTATTAATTTTATAAATTCTTTAAAGAAATTTATATTATCTAATTTTTCCGGATGATATTGAACACCAATTATATTACCATCTTCTATAGCTTCTATTATCCCATCTTCACTAACTGCTGCTACTTTAAAATTTGATGCTAATTTTCTTATTGCTTGTCTATGATATGAATTAACTTCAATTACCTCTTGTTTATATACATTATTTAGAAAAGAATTTGAAGAAATCATAATATTATGTGTACTTCCATCATATAATTTATGATTTAAAATATTTTGATTTAAATCTCCACCAAAATATACATTTAAAGTTTGAAGTCCACCACATATTCCCAAAATAGGTTTATTGTATTTTACAAACAAATCTATTACTTCCTTATCTAATTTATATTCATCATATTTATATTTTTTACCAGGAAATGGAACATCATTATAATATTTAGGATCAACTCCTACTGCACTTCCAGGTAAAATTAATGCATCACAGATAATTGCTATTTCTTCTAAATTTGTTTCTGAAATTACAGGAATAACTAAAACACCTAATTCATCAAATATTTTTTTATATGCTTCATCTATTATATATCTTATATTAAATGGATAATCATCTTTATAATTTTCCATTCTACAAATAATTGCAACTTTCATAGAATTACCTCAATCTATATACTTTTCTTAAATATTTTCTTATTAATTTTATTTGCTATTAAATACATAATAATAATAAATATAAATAATCCTATTGCTAAATATTTAAAACTATAAATTCCTTTTATTACAAAATATCTACAAACAAAAATTGAAATTAGTGATGAAATTGCTCTAACGATAAAGTAAACATTATTTATCAAAGCATATTTTCTTCTATCATTTTCTGAATAACTACTTATTAATGCTCCCCATACTGGATCACCTATGGTAGATGATATACCACATAAAAACATTACAATCGCTATACTCATTTCATTTGGAAAAATTGCAACTATAAGTAAATATGATATATCACATATTGCACATATAGTTTCCCAAAATAACAATTTCCCACTATTTTTAAACCAATTAATCATTTTTGCATTTATAATAAAAAGTGCTATTATTTCAATTACTGTATATATAGCATTTAAGTATCCTACCTTAGTCGTAATAAGAGGAATTAATTCATTAAAGGCAGATAATCCCATACACCAAGCACCAACCTCTATACCATATAAAATCGTTACTATATAAATTTTTTTCTTTTCACTTTTAGAAAGTGGATTATCATCATTTATAGATGTCATACAATCATATGTTGATTCTATATTTGGTATATTTGAATTTAAAATAAAAATACCTAAACCAAATATAACAAAACCTAATACATATATTAACGGATTAAAATCGTAAAGAATTTGACTTATAATTAATCCTAGAGTTGCTCCTATTACACTAGATCTTTCTTCTTCAATTAAGCAATAAGATTCATATTGTTTATTAGATGTATTTATTCTTGTAACACAAGAATCATTTATTCCAGAAATAAATCCTAATATAATTGTAAATAAATATATAATTATTATATTATGACTTTGAGATATAATTATAAATATTAAACTCATAACTAATAGATAAATTAAATGATATTTTTTATAATTAGTATTTATTGCAATATTAATAATTTTTTTAAATCCGCGAGATAGCATTTTTGAAAATTCAAGTACAACTGGTATTGATACAGCAACCCAAGTTATCACATTATTTGCAAGCATATAAACTACTACAATTTTAATAAAATATTGTAATAAAAATGAATTACCAATAACTGTTCTTCTTATCAAATTCAAATATGAATTCAAATCTTTAATACCTTTATTATTCATTTTTTCACTTCTTTCAAAATAGGTATATTGTTTCAAATAAACATATTATTTTTAATTATTATATCATATTTATTATATTTTTTTATAATTCAAAATCATCATTTATTTTTTTATCTTCTTTATATTCTTTTCTAATTGGTAAATCATATATTTTCTTATATTCTTTTTCAGTTATTATATTATTTTCTCTTAAGTCATCTGCAACATCTTTATATTTATTTTTTAATATATTACCAAAGAATCCTTTCACTCTTTCAGATATAAAATCTACAAATTTATTAAATCTTTGTTTCCATGATTCTACTTTTGATTCAAGTTCAATTATTTTTTTATTTAACTCTTTTATTGTATTTTTTGCTACTGCTAACAAACTTTCTTTTTCTTCTAATTTTATTTTTAAATCTTCATTATCGTTGGTTAATGTTCTAATAGTCTTATAATTATCATCTAAATCTTTTTTTATATTTTCAAGTGATAAATTGTAATTACTTAAGCTTTTAAAAGTTTTATTATTCATCTGAATATCTTTTATATATTCTAATAATTTATCTTTTTTATCAGATGATATTATCAAATTATTTTTTGATAAAGGCTGTTGTTTTAAGTTTTCTAATATTTCTTTAACCTCATTTGATTTAACATTTATCTTATCTACATTTTTATTTATTTCAGTTATTTTCTTATGTTGTTTTTTATAAGAATCTTTTAATTTATCATAATTATTCATTTGACTAACTCGATAATCTTGATTTCTACCTTGTTCTTTTTCTTTTAATTCCATATCGAGATTATAAACTTTATTAAATTCTTCAATACAACTTTCTCTTAATTCTTTTTGAATATCCTTTAATGATTCCACATTAAATACATCAGACTTACCAACTTGTTTATTCATACCTGTCTTACAATTTTCTTTTACTGGAACTCCAACTATATGTAAATGTGGAGAAGATTCATCAAAATGAATGGTAGCATTTGCTACTTTAAATGATGGGATAAGTTTTTCTAAATCAGTCACTTGTTTTTTAAACACGCTTACCATTTTATATTTTTCTTCCATTGTTTTATCAGACCAATAATACATGTTACCAAGTTCAATAATAATCTCAACGGCTAAATCGTGTTTATTATCATTTGCTATTTTATTAAAGTAATTATCTATTTTTCTATCATCACGAGTTTGTTTATTATTATAATTAATTCTTGATTCTTCAAATAATTCTAAATATAATTTTTTCGTATCATTAACAAGATTATTACTTCCTTTAATTGTATAAATAAGTTCAGGATTATTTTCGTATATTCTTAAGTTATGATGATTTACTTTTGATAACTGAATACCATTTTGAATAGCATTATTATTAAAGTTTGTAGGTCTTTCTTTTGCTATTTGTTTTGCCTTACTTGTTTTATTTTTATCATTACCAACATGGAATGAATAAGATAGTTCTTCGATCATATATACCCCCTCAAATAGTATCTTGGATAGTTAAGATAAGATGTATAACTCCCTAGATATCTTGACATTCTATCAAGATATGGGAGCTAAGGACACCTTAGAATCCGTTAAACAAACTTTTCCCACTTTCATTGAAATTACATTTCAACAAAACGTGTACGTTTGTTATTAAGCAAATGTTTCTTTAAACATTTCCTTTAGTTCTTTTTTATAACCGATTGATAGTCCAATAATAAATTTTGCATATTCTTCGGTATAGTATTCTTTTACTTTATCTAGATTGATTGTTATAACACCTAGTTTTAATTTATTTTGTTTTAATGCTTTCGTATCTTTTAAAAGAATTAGTCTTATTATTTCTTCAGTTTCTTCTGCATTAAAACATCCATCATTTTTTTCTCCATCATAATATGTTTCATAATAATTTAATTCACAATCAGTATAATCACTCATAAAGTTCTTTAATTTATCAAAATATTTCTTTGCTTTATCTGATGTTATTTCTTCACTATTCATAACTATATGATTTCCTTTGTCATCTGTAAATAAAGCAAGTGATAATGGAGTTTTACATTCTTTATGATATTTAACTTCATCACTTAAATATGCAATTGATAAATCAATATTTTTAAATATATAGTTATCTCCATTTCTTTCTAGTTCAATATTATCTATATAACGAGATATTATCTTTTGTTTTTCTTTTCGTGATAGCATAAACCAATTAGACATTAAGTTTAAATAATTACTAGGATTAGTCATTAAATCTATTTTTTGTTTATCTTCAAATATTATTAAATCATCTACTGTGAATGATAAACTTTCATATTGCTTTTGTTCTTTAATCATTTTTTCTAATTCTAGTTTTCTATAATCAATATGTTTTATCTCTTTATCAAAATCTTCTAATTTCATTACACCTTTTATATAAGCAGTTTTAATTCTATCCATTTGTTTATCTAACTCTTTTAATTCTTTGGTATAATCCTTTGTATTATTTTCTAATTTAGACTTAATAAATGGTGTGTAATAATCATTTAATAGTTCTTCTTGTCTTTGTAATAATATCCAAGCATCTAATAATAAGTCTTCTATTTTTTCTTCACTATAATAAGTTTTACAATGTTCACATTTATAGTAATAATATTTTTTACCAGTTTTCTTTTTACTAGCAGCTCCACCCAAGAAACTACCACATTTAGAACATTTTAATTTATTAGTAAATAGATAAGTTGCAGTTCTTTCATAATGTCTAGCATTTCTTTTTTTCTGATACTGACAATTTTCCCATGTTTCTTTTGATACGATAGGTTCAACTACATTTTCATAATACTTAGGATTTTTAGTTCTCTTACCATGAACAAAATCTCCTTTATAAAGTTCATTTGATAATATCTTTTGAATAGTTGAATCTAGCCAGTTAGTTCTTCCTAAAACCTTTTCTTCATTTAAAATATTTGCAATTTTTTGATGTGAATTACCATCTAAATATAAATTAAATATTTTTACAATTACATCTTTAGTAAGTGGATCTGGTACTAACTTTTTATTATCTCTTTTAAAACCTAAACATTTACCAATAGGAATATGTCCTGCTTCTATTGCTCCAACCATACCAAATTTTGTTCTTTCTGAACATTTTTCTATTTCATTTTGAGATACACTAGTTATTATTCTCATAACCATTCTTCCATTAGATGTGACTGTATTTGATTCATCTGCCATACAATCAATTTCTGCTTCTGCATCATTTACTTGTTTCATTAGTTTTTCAACATCATAAACACTACGTGTTAATCTATCTAATTTAAAAGCAACTATAACATTTATTTTCCCATCTCTCATATCTTGCATCATTTCTTGGTATGCAGGTCTTTTATCATTTTTTGCACTTATTCCTGGGTCTTTATATACTTTATAAACTTCATAACGTTTAAACTTACAATATTCAATTAATCTTTCTTCTTGTTCTCCCATAGAAAATCCTTCTCGTGCTTGGTCCTCAGTAGAAACACGAGCATATATACCTGCAACTCTTACTTTTTCATCCATTTGTTTTCCTCCTTTTCATCAAAAAAGAGGAGACAAAAGCACTAGTTTAAACTAATACCTTTGACTCCTCTTTGGATACTTTATTATATTGTTTTATGTATATTATATATTTTGACATAGTGTACCTCGCTTTCTAAACGACTGATACTGCTTGTCATTTATTAGTTTTCTATAATATCACAAATAATTTCAAAATCAATAGGTATTAGTTATTTTTTAGATAGTTTTCTAAATCTTTTAGTCTTATTTTCTCATTATAGCCATTTATAAAGACTTCTTCACATTCTTCTAGTATTAAGTAATCATTTCCTTTAACTTTTAAAATATGAGGTTTTACATAGGCAATATTGGTGTTTTTTATTGATTTAATATTACCTGGTATAAATTCATACTTAACACAAGCAAACCGACATATCATATCTATTTTTCTATTAAGTTCTTCACTTATTTTCAAGTTTTTAGTTTCTATCTCAAACATATTTATCACTCATCCTTTCGTTTTAAGCAGAAAAAAACTAACTATTTCTAGTTAGTAATCTATTACTCTCAAACAAAAGTGTCCGAGTTTCCTATCAATCTGGTGGAGCTGAGGAGAGTCGAACTCCTGTCCACAAATACATCCTTAAAAACATCTACAAGTTTAGTTAGTTAATAAAATTTCCTAATATGTTAAAGTAACTAACAACCAACATATTAGTAAGCTTATTATTATTCATTATTATTTCTAAGCTAAATAATAATATATCTTGCTAAAATCGAACCTTCTTAAATTCTCGCAAGAAAAGAATAAAAGAAAGTTGCATTTCTATAATTAAGCTAAGGCAACACTATTGTTTGTAAATAATGATGCAAATGCATTTTTAATTTTGTTTCCAATTATTTTGGTATGTTCGTAACGTGTTCCTCCGACTTGCAGTTTAAAATTAGGTATTCATGTCGAAACCAATGCAGCCCCATGCACTAAATTATATTACAAAAAAAAAGAAAAGTCAAAATCACATATACTTGTTTTTAAGCATTTTTTGAGTTTCTCTTTCTATATCTCTTTGTTTAATAGTCTCTTTTTTATCATAGGTATGTTTACCTTTTGCTATACCAAGTTCTATTTTTGCTTTTCCTTTATCAAAATATAATTTTATAGGTATTAAAGTATAACCTTTTATATTTATCTTATCTTCAATTTTTAATATTTCTTTCTTATGAAGTAAAAGTTTTCTTGTTCTTGTTTCTTCATGATTAAATATATTACCTTCTTTATATTCTGCTACAAACATATTTAATATATAAACTTCATGATTTTTTACAATAGCATAACTATCCTTTAAATTAGCACTTCCATTTCTAATTGATTTAATTTCAGTTCCAGTTAATACTATTCCAGCTTCAAATCTATCAAATATTTCATAATCATATCTTGCTTTTCTATTTAGTATTTCCATTTTTCTTCACCTTTTCTACTAAATTAAAATCAACTGTACTATTTTCTTTAGATGCATTTGTAACAACAATTCTAACCTTTTGCCCCATCTTATATTCTTTACCCTTTTTTTGACCTTTTAAAGTTTTTGTTGAATCATTATATATATAATAATCTCCTTTTATTTCAGAAATATGAACAAGTCCTTCAACTAAATTATCAAGTTGAATAAACATTCCAAAACTCATTATAGAAGAAATAACACCATCATATTCTTCACCAATATGACTCTCCATATATTCTGCCATCTTCATAGAATCTACATCTCTTTCACAATCAATAGCATCTCTTTCTTTTTGTGATGTATGTTCACATAATTCTGGTAATTTAGCATTCCAACAATCTATTAATTTTTTTAATTCATGTTCATTAGGTTCATTAAATAAATATTTTCTTAAAAGGTTATGAACTGTTGTATCAGGAAATCTTCTAATTGGAGAAGTAAAATGTGTATAACATTTTGACGCTAATCCATAATGTCCTAAATTTTCTTCTTTATATACAGCCTTTTTCATACATCTTAATAACATTGTAGATAAAATAGGGAATTCTTCTTTATCTTTCAACTGATCTAATATAGACTTCATTGCTTTTGGATTTTCAAAATGTCTTGATCCCTTTACATTATAACCAAGTAAACTTATAGCTTTTATAAATTCATTTATTTTTTCTTCATCTGGAACTTCATGAACACGATATACAAAAGGTAGTTCCATCCAATATATATGAGTTGCGACTGTTTCATTTGCTGCTATCATAAAATCTTCTATTAAGTTTTCTGCATCATCTTGAACTCTTAATACAATATCATATGGTTTACCTTTTTCATCTACTAATATTTTAGCTTCAGATGCATCAAAATCCAAATAACCTCTATTTAACTTATTTTTTCTAAGTATTTTTGCAAGTTCATTCATTAGTTTTAAATCTTCTGAAAATTCTTCGTAACCCTCTGGTATCTCTTCATTTTTTAATATTTTATTAACATTATTATAAGTCATTTGCTTTCTTGATCTTATAACACTTTCAAATATATCATGATTTACTACTTTACCATTTGGATTAATTTCCATTACACATGATATAGCAAGTCTATCAACATTAGGATTTAAAGAACATATCCCATTAGATAATTTATGTGGAAGCATTGGAATAACTCTGTCAACTAAATATACACTAGTACTTCTATCATAAGCTTCCCTATATAATTCTGTTCCTTCCTTTACATAATAAGAAACATCAGCGATATGTACACCTAAAATGTAATTATCCCCCTTTTTTTCAATAGAAACCGCATCATCTATATCTTTAGTGTCATCTCCATCAATTGTAAATATTACTTTATCTCTTAAATCTCTTCTTCCCTGTTTTTCACTTTCACTTACCTCATTTGGAATATTATCAAGTTCTTTGATAACCTCATCACTAAATTTATCATTTATACCATATTTATAAACTATAGATAAAATATCGACACCTGGATCATTCTTATGACCTATAACTCTTACTACTTCACCCTTATATTTATATTTTCCAAGATCCTTCACTATACTAACTTGAATTTTATGACCAGGAACTAAATTCTCACAATCTCTTTCATCCAATAAAATTTCCATTTTAAGTTTCTTATCATCAGGAATAAAATGAGGATGATTATCTAAAACTGTATATTCACCAACAATTAAATTATTTTCCTTTTTTAAAACTCTTGTTATTCTTCCCTCTATTTTACCATCTCTACCTTTAAATGGTTCAACTACAACAATATCATTATTTAAAGCGCCTCTCATGTTTTTTTCATCTACATATATATCATCTTTTTCACCATCAATAATTACAAAACCATAACCTTTTGTTGTTACTGATAATCTACCTTTTTTTAAATGACTATTTTCAAATAACATATATTTATCCTTATTTGATCTATAAATAGTAAAATCATCAACTAACTTATTTACTTCTTCTATTAATTCTTTTACTTGTTCAGGTGTTTTTAAGTTTAACTGATTACTTATTTCCATTATAGTTAAAGCGCTATTTGATTTAGTTAATGTATCTAGTATTGCATCTCTCATATTTCTGCCTCCTATTATTATTATAAAATAAAAAGACTTATTTGTAAGCCCTTTTATTTAATAAATGATGAAATTATACATATTGCAAAAAATATAACTCCAAGAATTAATGTTAATCTACTCAAAAAAAGTTCTGAACCTCTTTCTTTTCTTTGAGCAAACAACTCTGAATTTCCACCCATCATAATATTACTTGCTGACTCAGCTTTTCCACTTTGTAATAAAACTACAGTTATTAGTAAAATTGATATTATCATTAAAACTGTTTCCATCTTTGTGCCTCCAATCAATATATTAATATTTTAACATATTTTATATGAATTGCAAATACCATACATACAAATAAATTATACTAATAATTATAGAAATCAAAAAGTAAAACAATTTATTTTTTGGTTTAAATACAAGAGTTAGTAAAAATAAGAATGTTATTGATAGACCACCTATTACATACATTCTAGAATACATATCTGAATAACTATATATATGACCTTGTTTTATAAATGTATCAGAAACTGATAATACCAAAAAATTAAATATATTGCTACCAAGCATATTTGATATAGCCATATTAAAATTATTAAGTTTTAAAAGAGCAAATGTTGTTACCACTTCAGGTAAAGATGTTGTTATACCGAGAAGTATCGCACCTATTGTACTTGATGAAAAGTTTGGATATTCTCTTGTAATATTATCTGCTTGAATTGTTAATAATATACTAAGAAATATCAAAATAATGGCTGTAAATATAAATTTTACTATTACATATTTTTCTTGATTTAAATCATCATCTTCCTCTTCTTCACTATATTTAAAAACAGAATACATATAAATAACATATAAGAAAAATAAAACAAAACTTACGATATTAATAAAAATATTATTTGACCCAAGTACAATAAAAATATAATCAAATATTAAAATTAAACATTCTAATATATATTTTCTTTTCGTATTTTTAAAAACATCTTTTCTAAAAAAATAAATATTATAGACTGCTAAAACAAATATATTAAACATATTACTACCTAATATATCACCAAAAGATAATGTAGGATTATTTATTACTACTGCTGATATACTTGTTACAAATTCAGGTAAACTTGTAATTGCTGCAATAAGTATACCTCCAACAAATGCAGAACCAAATTTTGATTGTTTACCTAATATATCACCATAATAAGATAGTTTTGTACTAGCAAGAACAGTTAAAAAAGCTAAAAATAAAAAAAATATTCCATCCATATTAGTCACCTCTACCAAAGTATATTAACTAATTGGACAAAATATTTATAAAATTTAGTTAGTTTCTTGTTTTACTTCTTCATTTATTCTAATTAATCTATTATATTTAGCTATTCTATCTATTCTAGATAAAGATCCTGTTTTTATTTGACCTAATTTTAAACCAACTGATAAATCAGCAATAAATGTATCCTCTGTTTCACCACTTCTATGAGAAATAATTGTTTTATAACCTGCTTCCTTGGCCATATCAATAGTTTCTAATGCCTCAGTTACAGTTCCTATTTGATTTAGTTTTATCAAAATTGCGTTACAAGCACCCATATCAATACCTTTTTTTAGTAATTCTTTATTTGTAACAAATAAATCATCGCCAACTATTTGAACTTTATCCCCTATTTTTTCTGTTAATTGTTTAAATCCTTCAAAATCATTTTCATCTAATGGATCTTCTATAGAAATAATTGGATATTTATTTATTAATTCTTCATAATATTCTATCATTTCATCTTTTGTTTTTTTAGAATTAATTCCCTTTAAAATATACATATTTGTTTTTTCATCATATAGTTCTGATGCAGCAACATCAAGTGCTAATTTTACATCTAAAGAAGGCTCATACCCTGCATTTTTTATAGCTAGTATTATATAATCCAATGCTTCTTCTATTGATCCTAAATCTGGAGCAAATCCGCCTTCATCACCAACAGATGTATTATATCCATTATCATTTAAAACTTTTTTTAAGCTGTGGAAAACCTCTGCGCCTACTCTTATTCTATCATTAATATCTTTTTGCTGTGGAATAATCATAAATTCTTGAAAATCTAATTTATTATTCGCATGAGCTCCTCCATTTAATATATTCATCATAGGATAAGGCATACTATAGTCATCTGATAAATATTCATAAAGTTCAAGTCCCATTTCATTAGAACATGCTTTTAAACACGCTAAAGAAACTGATAAAATCGCATTTGCGCCTAATTTACTCTTATTAGATGTTCCATCTAACTTTATCATAATATCATCAATTTTTTTCTGTTCTTTTACTTCTTCACCAATGATTTTTGGACCGATTATATTATTAACATTATCTACTGCTTTTAATACTCCTTTACCACAATATCTACTCATATCATTATCTCTTAATTCAAGTGCTTCCTTACTTCCTGTTGATGCTCCTGATGGAACACTTGCTCTTCCAAATCCACCAAGAGAAGTTAATACATCTGTTTCTACTGTTGGATTTCCCCTTGAATCTAATATTTCTCTAGATCTTACTTCAATTATTTTACTCATTTTATCATCTCCATTATAATTATAACTCAAAGTTTAAAAAATTTAAAAAAAAGAATTAATAATTTTACCTGTTATGGTATAATTAATATGATAGGAGGAAGTTTTATGGAATTAATGCAAATTGATGAAAAAGAATTTACTGAATTTGCCAAAAATTATCCTGGTAGAAATTTTTACCAAACAGTAGAATATGGTATGCTTATGGATAGACATTCTTTTGATGATTATTATTTAGCTTTAAAGGATGATTTTAATAATATTGTTGCGGCAACTCTTATTTTAGTAAATAAAGTTTTTATTGGATATAAATGGGGTTATTGCCCTAGAGGATATTTAATTGATTTTAATAATTTTGATCTTGTAAAAACATTTACTGAAAAAATTAAAATTTTCTTAAAGAAAAGAAATTTTATGTTCATAAAACTTGATCCTTACGTTATATATAAATCAAGAAATAAAAATGGTGAAATAATTCCTGGAATAGATAATCAAAATATTTTTGATAATTTAATTAGTTTAGGATATGAACATACAGGATTTAATCTAAATTTTGAAAATTTAAAACCTAGATGGAATGCTGTTATAACAACTGATGATGAAGAAAACTTATTTTTAAAGTATAGTAAAGAAATTAGAAATAAAATAAGAAAAGCTGAAAAAAAAGGTGTTGAGGTTATAAAAGGAAATCCTCAAAATATAAAAGAATTTTATTCAATTATAGATAAAAAACATACAAGAAAACTTAATTATTATCTTGATATGTATGAAATAATGGGCAAAGAAGATATGCTCGAAATTTATTTTGCAACTATAAATACAGCCTTATATGTAAGAAAAAGTAAAGAATTATATGAAACTGAAGAAAAAAGAAATAATTTAATAAATGAAGAATTAGAAGAAAATATTAATAGCAACAATACTTCCAATATTATAAAAAGAAAAATGGAATCAGATTCACTATTAAACATTTATAAACAAAATATCATAAATGCAACTAATTTATATAAAGAATACCCAGCCGGTATTGTTATAGGAACAACAATTATTATTAAATATAATAAAGAAATATTTTTCTTAATTGATGGATATAAAAAAGAGTATGCATCATATTGTCCTAATCATTATATGAAATTCCAAATTATAGAAAAATATAGACATGAAGGGTATACAAGAATGCATTTAAATGGTATTTCTGGAGACTTTAATAAAACTAGTCCATATTATGGATTAACTAGATTTAAACTTGGATTTAATGCTAATATAGAAGAATACCTAGGTGAATTTAACTTAGTTATAAATAAAACAAAATCAAAAACATATGAAAAATTAAATCCTATTATGGAATGGCTTAATACTCCTGTATTTAGAGGAAAATAAAAAACATCTCACGATGTTTTTTTATTATATAAACTTTCTACTATTTTCAACACTATAATCTGGTCTTATTTCTATTTCTTCACTAGAAAGAGTTCTTAAACTTTGTATATCATTATTTTTTACACATTCAGCCATCATTTCTATTTTACTAGCATAATATATAACTTTATCCCAATCTACATCGTCATTGCGACTTGATACTTCATTTATTGCGTTTGTTAGTTTTGTCATATAATTAGTAACAGCTAAAGAATAATCTTTTTTATTCACTTGTCCATCAATAAATTGTGATGCATTATCAAATAATGGTTCATTCATAAACATAGATGCATTATCTTTTATTTCCATAATTTCACCTCTTTAAAGCAAATATATCATATTATTTTTTACTTAACAATTATAAACAAATCATATTTACACTTAGTATACAAAAAAAGAGTTCTTAATGAACTCTTTTAAACTAATAATTATTTATCAATTTTAGTTACCATACCAGCACCAACTGTTCTACCACCTTCACGGATTGAGAATTGAGTACCTTCTTCTAAGGCAATTGGAGCAATTAATTCAACACTCATAGTTACGTTATCACCTGGCATTACCATTTCAGTTCCTTCTGGTAATGTAACAACACCTGTTACGTCAGTAGTTCTGAAATAGAATTGAGGACGATAATTTGTAAAGAATGGAGTGTGTCTTCCACCTTCTTCTTTTGTTAATACGTATACTTGAGCTTCGAATGTAGTATGTGGAGTAACTGAACCTGGTTTTGCTAATACTTGACCACGTTCAACGTCTTCTCTACCGATACCACGAAGTAATACACCAGCATTATCTCCTGCTTCAGCGTAGTCTAATTGCTTACGGAACATTTCGATACCTGTAGCAACTGTTTTCTTAGTATCTTTAATACCAACGATTTCAACTTCGTCGTTAAGATTTAATCTACCTCTTTCAACACGACCAGTAACAACTGTACCACGTCCAGTAATAGTAAATACATCTTCAATACTCATTAAGAATGGTTTGTCAGTATCTCTTTCTGGAGTTGGGATATATTCATCAATTGTATCCATTAATTCGTTAATTTTTTCTACGTATTTTGGATCTCCTTCTAATGCTTTTAATGCAGAACCGAAGATAAATGGAGTATTATCACCATCAAAACCATATTTAGTTAATAATTCTCTAACGTCCATTTCGATTAATTCAAGCATTTCTGGATCATCAACCATATCACATTTGTTGATAAATACAACAATTCTTGGTACACCAACTTGGTGAGCAAGTAAGATATGTTCACTTGTTTGAGCCATAGCTCCGTCTGTTGCAGCAATAACTAAGATTGCTCCATCCATTTGAGCAGCACCAGTGATCATGTTTTTAACATAGTCAGCGTGTCCTGGACAGTCAACGTGTGCATAGTGACGTTTGTCAGTTTCATATTCAACGTGTGCAGTGTTGATTGTTATACCACGTTCTCTTTCTTCAGGTGCTTTATCGATATCTTCATAACCTTCGAATTTAGCTAAACCTTTGTCAGCTTGTACTTTAGTGATAGCTGCAGTTAATGTAGTTTTACCATGGTCAACGTGACCAATTGTACCAATATTAACATGAGGCTTACCACGATTAAATTTTTCTTTTGCCATTTTATATTTCCTCCTTTTTTAATGTACAAAAATATTTTATCTAATTCTTGAAAAAAATTCAAGTATTATTCATTTTTTATCTTAATTTTTACCATTTTTTTTGATAATTTCTTCAGTTATATTTTTTGGAACTTCTTCGTAGTGATCAAATACCATTGTAAAGTTACCTCTACCTTGAGTATTAGATCTTAAAGATGTAACATAACCAAACATTTCTGCAAGTGGTACCATTGCATCTATTGCAAGAGCATTACCTCTAGATTCTTGACCCATTGGTTTACCTCTTCTTGATGAAATGTCACCCATTACATTTCCTAAATATTCTTCTGGAACAATTACATTAACTTTCATTATTGGTTCTAGAAGAACAGGTTTACATTTATTTTTAGCTTCTTTTAATGCTAATGAAGCTGCTACCTTAAATGCCATTTCAGATGAGTCAACATCATGATATGATCCATCAAATAATGTAGCTTTAACATCTATCATTGGGAATCCTGCTAAAACACCAGTTTGCATAGCTTCTTGAAGTCCTTTATCAGTTACAGGTATATATTCTCTTGGAACAACACCACCAACGATAGCGTCAACAAATTCATATCCTTTGTCTGGGTTTGGTTCAAATTTGATCCATACGTGACCATATTGTCCACGTCCACCAGATTGTTTAATATATTTACCTTCACAGTCACCTGCTTGAGTTAATGTTTCACGATATGAAACTTGTGGTTGACCAATATTTGCTTCTACACCAAATTCTCTACCAAGTCTATCAACAATTATGTCTAAGTGAAGTTCACCCATACCAGCAATTATTGTTTGACCTGTTTCTGGATTTGTTGAAGCTCTGAATGTTGGATCTTCTTCAGCTAACTTTTGAAGTGCAAGACCCATTTTATCTTGATCACCTTTTGATTTTGGTTCAACAGTTAATTCAATAACTGGTTCTGGGAATTCCATTGATTCAAGTATACAAGCATGTTTTTCATCACATAATGTATCCCCAGTTGTAGTATTTTTAAGACCTACTGCTGCTGCTATATCTCCAGTATAAACTTCTGAAATTTCAGTTCTGTTATTAGCATGCATTTGTAAGATACGTCCAACTCTCTCTTTTGAATCTTTTGTTGCATTTAATACATATGAACCACTTGATAAATGACCAGAGTAAACTCTGAAGAATGTTAATTTACCAACAAATGGATCTGTCATAACTTTAAATGCTAATGCAGAGAATGGTTCAGAATCTGATGGATGTCTTACTATTTCATTTCCATCTTTATCTACACCTTTAATAGATGCTATATCTGTTGGTGCTGGTAAATAATCAATAACAGCATCAAGTAATAATTTAACACCTTTATTTCCAAGTGCATCAGAACATAATACTGGGAAGAATTCAGCTGCTAATGTTCCTTTACGGATACATGATTTAATATCTTCAATTGATAATTCTTCACCTTCAAGATATTTTTCCATAATTGATTCATCAAATTCAACGATAGTTTCAATTAAGTCACTACGTTTTTCTTCAACTAAATCTTTTAATTCTTCTGGAATATCAATAACTGTAGCGTTTTCTTCTTGTCCGCCATCATAATGATATGCTGTTCTTGTAATTAAGTCTATAATTCCATTAAATTCATCTCCTGCACCTATTGGCCATTCGATTGGTTTAGAATTAACTCCTAAACGATCTTTAATAGATTTTAAACTATATTCAAAATCAGCTCCCATTTTTCCCATTTTATTACAACAAATTAAACGAGGAACTTTAAATTCTGAAGCTTGACGCCATACTGTTTCAGTTTGTGGTTCAACACCTGCTTGAGCATCAAGAAGTGCTACTGAACCATCAAGTACACGAAGTGATCTTGAAACTTCTACTGTAAAATCAACGTGTCCTGGAGTATCTATTATATTTAATCTATATCCATTCCAATATGCTGTTGTTGCAGCTGAAGTTATAGTTATACCACGTTCTTGTTCTTGAGCCATCCAGTCCATTTGTGAAGCACCATCATGTGTTTCACCAATTTTATGGATTTTATGAGTATGGAATAAAATTCTCTCAGTTGTTGTTGTTTTTCCGGCATCAATATGAGCCATGATACCGAAGTTACGTGTTTTTTCTAGACTATATTCACGAGCCATAATATATTTCCTTTCCTATTACCATCTATAATGAGCAAATGCTTTATTAGCTTCTGCCATTCTATGTACATCTTCTTTTTTCTTAAATGCTGCACCTGTTTCATTTGATGCATCAATAATTTCATTTGATAATTTTTCAGCCATTGATTTACCACTTCTACTTCTTGAAGCATTAACTAACCAACGAAGTGCCAATGCTTGAGCTCTATCTGCTCTTACTTCAACTGGAACTTGGTAATTAGCTCCACCAACTCTTCTTGATTTTACTTCAAGTGATGGTGTTAAATTTTCCATTGCTTTTGTAAATACATCAAGAGGATTTTCGTTAGTTCTTTCTTGAATAGTATCAAATGCTTTATAAACGATTGTTTGAGCTTTACCACGTTTACCGTCTAACATAATTTGATTTACAAGTTTTGTTACAACTTTTGAATTATAAATAGGATCTGCTAAAACATCTCTTTTTACTGCACGTCTTTTTCTCATTTTTTTCTCCTTTCTAAGAATTATTTATTTTTTGGTTTTTTTGCACCATATTTAGAACGACCTTTTCTTCTATCAGCAACACCTGCTGTATCCATAGTCCCTCTTATAATGTGATATCTAACACCGATAAGGTCCTTAACACGTCCTCCACGAACAAGTACAACACTGTGTTCTTGTAAGTTGTGTCCTTCACCTGGGATGTAAGCATCAATTTCTTTACCATTAGATAATCTTACACGAGCATACTTACGTAATGCTGAGTTTGGTTTCTTAGGTGTTTTAGTACCAACACGAGTACATACACCACGTTTTTGAGGTGAAGCTGTTGCTGTAGTTTTCTTAGTTAAACTATTTAATCTTACACCTAAAACTGGAGATTTACTCTTTTTAGTTTTTGCTTTTCTGTTTTTTCTTACTAATTGGTTAATTGTAGGCATTTTATTACTCCTTTCTTAACACACTACCTGGTGTTTCATTTTTGATATAAATTAAAGCTTTGTAAAAACTACAAAACTTAATTCATCAGCACTAATAATATAACACTTTTTAATTAGAAATGTCAATATTTTAAATAAAAAGAAAGCTAAAAACTATTCTTTTTTAGCCTTTGTTTCTTTTTTTACTTCTATTTCATCTTCGTTAGGTAACTTTTTATGTTCTACTAGGTAATCTATTTCTTCTTTTGTAATAGTTTCTTTTTCTAATAAAGCATTAGCTATTAAATCTAACAAATCCATATTTGAACTTATGATCTTTTTAGTAACAGCATATCTTTCAGAAATAATTTTTCTTATTTCTTCGTCTATTTGGTATGCTACTTGACCTGAAAAGTTTCTACTCTTATTATAATCTCTACCTAAGAATACACTTGATTCTTGATGTTCAAATTGAACTGGACCTAAATCACTCATACCATATTCAGTTACCATTGCTCTTGCAATTTTTGTAGCTTTTTCAAAATCATTATGAGCACCTGTAGTTACTTCTTTAAATACAAGTTCTTCAGCAACTCTTCCGCCTAAGAAACCACTTATCTCATCTAACAATTCACTTTTTGTTGATAAATACTTCTCTTCTTTTGGAAGCATTAAATTATATCCTCCAGCTGCACCTCTTGGAATAATTGTTACCTTTTGTACATCATTTGCTCCATCAAGTTTAATACCAACAACAGCATGCCCAGCTTCATGATATGCAACTACTTTCTTTTCATGATCTGTAAATTGATGTGATTTCTTTGCAGGTCCCATAATTACTCTATCATATGCTTCATCAAGTTCAGACATTCCAATTGCTTCTTTATTTCTTCTAACTGTTAATAAAGCTGCCTCATTTAATAAGTTTTCTAAATCAGCTCCTGAAAAACCAACAGTTCTTCTAGCAATATTTTTTAATTTTACATTTTTATCAAAAGTTTTATTTTTAGCATGAACAGCTAATATTTCTTCTCTTCCTTTTATATCTGGAAGTCCTACTGTAATTTGTCTATCAAATCTACCTGGTCTAAGTAATGCAGGATCTAATACATCTGGTCTATTTGTTGCAGCCATTATTATTATTCCTTCATTTGCACCAAAACCATCCATCTCTGTTAATAATTGGTTAAGTGTTTGTTCTCTTTCATCGTGTCCTCCACCTAAACCTGTTCCTCTTTGTCTACCAACAGCATCTATTTCATCTATAAATATTAAACATGGCGCAGTTTGTTTTGCTTGTCTAAACATATCTCTAACACGAGATGCTCCAATACCTACAAATAATTCAACAAAATCAGAACCACTTATAAAATAAAATGGAACATTTGCTTCTCCAGCAACTGCTTTAGCAAGTAATGTTTTACCTGTTCCTGGATTACCAACTAATAGTACTCCTTTTGGAATTCTTGCTCCCATTTTAGTAAACTTTTTAGGATTTTTTAAAAATTCTATTAACTCTTCTAATTCTTCTTTTTCTTCATCTAAACCTGCAACATCTTTAAATGTTACTTTATTTTTATCTTCACTTAATTTTGCTTTGCTTTTACCAAAATCCATAGATTTATTATTACTACTTATTTGTTTTGAAAAGAACCATAATACAACACCGGCAAGTATTATATAAGGCAATACATTAGTTATAAATGTAACAATTGCACTACTTGCTGGATCTGCAGAAACATTCATTTTAAACCCATTCTTTTGTTGCATCTTTGTTATATAATTTATAGTCTCATCAGTTAGTGGTGCAACAACATAATACTTTTCTCCTTTTTTATAATCCTTCAATGATCCAGTAACATCATATGTTGACCCCTTTGAATTTGGTGATATATCAACAACTTTAACATTGTTATCTTTTAATTCTTTTTTAAATTCACCATAAGATAAATCATTTATTTTTGTACTACCAAGTCCAGTTATAAAATATACAACTAATATTACAAATAAAAGTGCTATATATGGACTAATATTTCTTTTTACTTTATTACTCATTTTCTTCCTCCTTGTCATACCATAATATTATATCATACTTTCCTGTTTTTATGGTATCATATTTAGATTTTTTTATTCCTGGCAACCATATTACATTATCATTACTATCAACTACAATTGGATAATCTTTTCTTTTATCAACATCTATTTTTTCATTTATAAATATATCTTTTATCTTTTTTCTATTACCTGAACCAAGCAAGTATATATAGTCGCCATCTTTTTTATTTCTAACATATAAAGGTAATTTTATATTTTTACTATCTAAATAACACACATAATTATTTGTTAAAGATGTATCAGATACTTTCTTTATCTTTCCATATGGAACCTTTACTTCACCATTTATTTCTAACTTATAATCATCATATTTCATATATGAATCTATAGATAAACAATTATATTTTTTCTTTAATATTAAACCACAAGGTAAATCTATTTGAATATTTGGTTTATTTGTTTTAATTGAATTAATTATATATTCAATATGTTTAGATTCTATAAATCCTACTTTACTATTTAAATTTTCTTGTAAAAATTTATATATTACTTTTTTTGTAAGAAATATATCCATACTTAAAATTTTATTTATATCAATAATATTATCTTTACATACTTCATCATATGCTTTTTCTACTTCTCTATCTATATAATCATTATTTTCTTTTAAAAGCTCATTATATTTTAAATATTTTAAGTGTACATCTTTATTTTCTTTTTTTAAAAATGGTAATACATATTTTCTATACCTATTTCTTGTATATAAATCACTAGAATTTGTCTTATCTTCTCTATATTCTATTTTATTATCTTCAGCATACTTTCTTATTTCATCTTTTGTATAAAATACAAGTGGCCTTAAAATTGTATATTCTTTAAGCTTTAAAATATAATCAAACCCTATATATCCATTTAATGAAGAACCCCTTGTTAGTTTCATCAAAATAGTTTCTACTAAATCATCTCCATGATGTGCTGTAAATAAATATTTAGCATTATATTTTTTTACTATATTATAGAAAAAATCATACCTCTTTTTATGTGCTTGTGCTTCTATATTTCCTTTTTTATAATCATCAAATTTTGTTCCTTCAAAAATAACATCATTATCGTTGCAAAATTTTTTTACAAATTCATATTCTTCATTACTTTCTTCTCTAAGTAAATGATTAACATGAGCACAGATTATCTTAATATCAACTTTTTTTCTATATAATAAAAGTAAATTAATTAATACCATTGAATCAGATCCACCAGAAGTGGCACATACAACAGTATCATTTTCTTTTACATATTGTTCAATAAATTCAAGTGATTTATCCATATAATCATTCCTTTGGCATATATTATAACACTTATTTTAATAAATTAAAAATAAAAAAACGGATTTAATATCCGAAATTTTATAATGATGCTGCAAGAGCAAATGCTATTAAGATAATATATAGTAAAACTAACAATAATGATAAACCAACATTAATTAATGCTCCTATTCCAGCATATTTTGATGATTTTGGTTTTGTATCTTTCCATACTAAATAAAGAACTAGACCAGCAATTGGACAAAAAAATCCAAGTAATCCAAAACAAAATGTTTCAGATCCTTCATTTTCTACAACAATATTATTGTTACTCTTTAAATTATAACCACACTCTGAACAAAAAACTGAATCTTCATTTATTTTTGAACCACATTTTTCACAATACATAAATATACACCTCTTTTATTAATTATATATAAAAAAGAAGAATTAATCAACTAATTCTTCTTCTAAAACGTCAAGTGGTTCTTCATCAAAGAAATCATTTTCTAAAGAGAAATCTACTTTTGAATATTTCTTTAATCCAGTACCAGCTGGTATTAATTTACCAATAATAACGTTTTCCTTTAATCCTTGTAAATGATCTACTTTTCCTTTTATAGCTGCATCAGTCAATATTCTTGTTGTTTCTTGGAATGATGCTGCTGATAAGAATGAATCTGTTTCAAGAGCTGCTTTTGTAATACCAAGTAATATTGGTCTTGCAGTAGCAGGTTTTTTACCTTCAAGAATAACTTTCTTATTAACTTCACGGAAATCATGTAATGAAACAACTTTTCCACTTAATAAGTTTGTATCTCCACTATCAACGATTCTCATTCTTGCAATCATTTTACGAGCAATCATTTCAACGTGTTTATCAGAAATATCAACACCTTGAGAACGATATACTTTTTGAACTTCTTGAACAATATATGATTGAACAGTTATTGGATCAGTAACTGCTAATAATTCTTTTGGATTAATAGAACCTTCATTTAACATATCACCAGGTTTAACTTCATCACCAACTTTAACACGAAGTTTAACACCATAGTTTGTAGTTTGTTCTCTTGTTTCCTTATCATTAGTAATACTAATCTTAAACTTACCATTTTGATCATCAATATTTGTTATTTTACCAGCTATTTCAGCAACTGTAGCTTTAACTTTTGGATTACGTGCTTCAAATAATTCTTCAACACGAGGAAGACCTTGAGTTATATCTTCACCTGCAGCAACTCCACCACTATGGAATGTACGCATTGTAAGCTGTGTACCAGGTTCACCTATTGATTGAGCAGCCATTATACCAACAGCTTCACCAACTTCAACAGGATTACTAGTTGCAAGGTTACGTCCATAACATTTTTGACATACACCTTCTGGTGTTTTACATGTTAATGTTGTTCTTATTTCTACAGCTGTTATACCAGCTTTAATGATCTTATCTGCAATTTGTTCTGTGATAAGTTCATTTTTATCTACTATCATTTCTTTTGTTTCTGGATTTAAAATCTTCTTATTAGTATATCTACCAATTATACGTTCTGATAATGGTTCAATAATACTACCATCTTTATCATTAATAAATGCTTCAACTACTACACCTTGAATAGTTCCACAATCTTCTTCTTTTACAATAACATCTTGAACAACATCTACTAAACGTCTTGTCAAATAACCAGAGTTTGCAGTTTTTAATGCTGTATCAACGTTACCTTTACGTGTACCATGTGTAGATAAGAAGTATTCAGAAACTGTTAAACCTTCTTTAAAGTTTGAAGTAATTGGAATTTCAACGGTCATACCATTTGGTTTAGCCATAAGTCCACGCATTCCAGCAAGTTGTCCAAATTGTCCCATACTACCACGAGCACCTGAATTCATCATTATGAATACATCATTGTCTGGATTATTTTTAGCTATTTGAGCAAGTTCTGCTTGTATTTCTTCATTAGCATTACTCCAAACTTCTAGTACTTTTTCATAACGTTCTTTTTCAGTAATTAAACCTCTTTTATATTGTTTAGTAATTTGTTCAACTTTCTTTTTACCATTTGCAATTATTTCTTCTTTGTTTTCACTAGTCATAACATCAAATGCTGACATTGTGATACCAGAAACAGTTGAATATTTAAATCCTAAGTCTTTTAATTTATCAAGCATTATAGAAGTTTCTGTTGTTTTATATCTCTTAAATACTTGAGCAATTATATTTTGTAATCCTTTTTTAGGAATTGGATCAGTTAATGGTAAATTATGAATAAATTCCTTTATATTTTCTCCTCTTGATATAAAGTATTTACTAGGTGTAATACGTTCAATATTTTCACTAGTTCCATCATTTATATATTGATATGCATCAGGTAAAATTTCATTAAATTTTAATTTTCCTACTGTAGTTACTAAATATTTGTCTTTTTGACTATCCATAAATACTTTATGTTTAAATGAACTAACAGGTAATGCAAGTCTTGTATGAAGATCGATTTCTCTTCTCTCATAAGCCATTAATGCATCATTAACATCTTTAAATACTCTACCTTCATCTTCATTTGCTTTTTCCATAGTTAAATAGTAATTACCTAAAACCATATCTTGTGATGGTGTAACAATTGGTTTACCACTACTTGGTGCAAGGATGTTATTAGATCCTAGCATTAATATTTTAGCTTCTGCTTGAGCCTCTTCAGATAATGGTACGTGAACAGCCATTTGGTCACCATCGAAGTCAGCATTAAATGCTGTACAAACTAACGGATGAAGTCTTATTGCTTTTCCATCTATTAATTTTGGTTCAAATGCTTGAATACCTAATCTATGTAATGTAGGGGCACGGTTTAATAAAACTGGATGTTCTTTAATTACTTCTTCTACAATATCCCATACTCTATCATCTTGATTTTCAATCATCTTTTTAGCAGATTTAATATTGTGAACTATTTCTTTTTCAACAAGTCCACGAATAACATGTGGTTTAAATAACTCTAGAGCCATTTCTTTTGGAATACCACATTGATACATTTTTAAATTTGGACCAACAACTATAACTGAACGTCCTGAATAATCAACACGTTTACCTAATAAGTTTTGTCTAAATCTACCTTGTTTACCTTTAAGCATGCTAGAAAGTGATTTTAATGGTCTATTTGATGGACCTGTTACGTTTCTTCCACGTCTTCCGTTATCAAATAAGGCATCTACTGCTTCTTGAAGCATACGTTTTTCATTTTGTACAATTATTGATGGCGCACCTAATTCAAGTAATTTTTTCAAACGATTATTACGATTAATAACACGTCTATATAAATCATTTAAATCTGATGTTGCAAATCTACCACCATCAAGTTGAATCATTGGTCTAAGTTCTGGTGGAATTACTGGAATAACATCTAGTATCATCCATTCAGGTCTATTTCCTGATTCATTTAATGAGTCTAAAATTTCTAATCTCTTTAATAATCTTGTTCTCTTTTGTTCTTGAGCACCTTCTAATTCTTCTTGAATCTTTTTAATTTCAGCATCTAAATCTACTTCTTTAAGAAGTTTCTTTATAGCCTCAGCACCCATTCCAACTTCAAATCCATCTCCATATTTTTCATAATAAACTCTATATTCTTTATCTGATAAAGTTTGTTTTTTCTCAAGAGGTGCATTTCCTGGATTAATAACAACATATGAAACAAAGTATAAAACTTCTTCTAAGTCTCTTGGAGACATATCTAGAACAAGTCCCATACGAGATGGTACACCTTTAAAGAACCAGATATGAGAGACTGGTGTAGCAAGTTCAATATGTCCCATACGTTCACGACGTACTTTCGCTTTTGTAACTTCAACACCACATCTATCACATATTATATCTTTATATCTTAATCTCTTGTATTTACCACAAGAACATTCGTAATCTTTAGTTGGACCAAAGATTTTTTCACAGAATAAACCATCTCTTTCTGGTTTTAAAGTACGATAGTTTATTGTTTCTGGTTTTTTTACTTCACCATATGACCATTCACGAATTTTTTCAGGAGAAGCAATAGATATTTTTATACCTTCAAATTTATTTGCATCCATTATTCTTCTACCTCCTCTTCTTCGCTTATTTCTTCATCAAATGTTTCTTCAAGATTTTCTAATTCCTCTGGAACTTCATCTAATTCTTCAACATTTGTGTTTACTGGTTTTACATCAATTTCATCTATTGATAGTGATGTTCCTTCTTTATTTTCCTCTATTTCTAAGTCTTTAATACTTACTTCTTTTCCATCTTCATTAATCATTGCCATATCAAGTCCTAATGCTTGGAACTCTTTAATTAATACTCTAAATGATTCTGGAACTCCAGCTTGAGCAATTTTGTTTCCTTTAACAATTGATTCATATACTTTAACTCTTCCAACAACATCATCTGATTTTACAGTTAAGATTTCTTGTAAGATATTTGCAGCACCATAACCATATAATGCCCAAACTTCCATTTCTCCAAATCTTTGTCCACCAAATTGTGCTTTACCACCTAATGGTTGTTGAGTAACTAATGAATAAGGACCTGTTGAACGAGCATGTAATTTATCATCAACCATGTGGTCTAGTTTTATCATATACATAACACCAACGGTTACACGATTATCATAAGGTTCACCTGTTTTACCATCATATAAAACTGTTTTACCATCTGGTGCGATTCCTGCTTCACTCATCATTTCTTCTATATCACTTAATCTTGCTCCATCAAATACTGGTGTAGAACAATAAACACCTAATTTTTTAGCAGCCATACCTAAGTGTAACTCTAATATTTGTCCTAAGTTCATACGAGATGGTACACCTTGTGGATTAAGCATTATATCAACTGGTCTTCCATCTGGTAAATAAGGCATATCTTCTTGAGGTAATACTAATGATACAACACCTTTGTTACCATGACGTCCAGCCATTTTATCTCCGACTTGAATTTTTCTCTTTTGTACTATATAAACTCTTATTTCTTTACTTACACCGCTAGCTAATTCATCATTATCTTTCTTAGTATAAATTTTTATATCATGTACAATACCGTCTCCACCATGTGGAACTCTTAAAGATGTATCACGAACTTCTCTTGTTTTTTCACCAAATATTGCATGTAATAATTTTTCTTCTGAAGTAAGTTCTACCATACCTTTTGGTGTTACTTTACCAACTAATATGTCATTTTCTCTGACTTCTGTACCAATTCTTACAATACCATTAGCATCAAGATTTTTTCTAGCATCTTCAGATACATTTGGAATATCACGAGTTATTTCTTCTGGTCCTAACTTTGTATCTCTACATTGAATTGAATAACTTTCTATATGTACTGATGTATAAACATCATCATTTACTAATTTTTCGTTTAATATTACAGCATCCTCGTAATTATAACCATTATAAGTCATAAATGCTACTGTTAAGTTTTTACCAAGTGCAAGTTCTCCTCTATCTGTACTTGGACCATCTGCAATTATCATATCTTTTGTAACTTTTTCTCCAGCAGTTACAATAGGTCTTTGATGATAACATGTTCCTCCATTTGAACCTTCGAAATTCATTAATGAATAAACATCTCTACCACCTTGTGTTTTTATAACTATTTTCTTACCATCTGCATATTCTACAACACCATCTGCTTTTGCTACTACTGTTGCTCCACTATCTCTTGCAGTCATATATTCAACACCTGTACCAACTAAAGGTGCTTCTGCTTTTAACAATGGTAATGCTTGACGTTGCATGTTTGCTCCCATTAGTGCACGGTGAGCATCATCGTGATCAAGGAATGGTATACAAGATGCAGTAACTGAAATAATTTGTTGTGGTGATACATCTATATAATTAACGTCTTTTGATTTTGCAATTATATTTTCACCACGGAATCTTGCAGTAACTTCTTCGTCAGCAATCTTATTTCCATCCATGTTAACACTTGCTTGTGAAATTATATAATCTAATTCTTCATCAGCAGTTAAATAATCTATTTGATCTTGTAATACACCATCTTTAACTTGTCTATATGGTGACATAATAAATCCATATTCATTTACTTTTGCATAGTTTGCTAATGATGTAATAAGTCCTATATTTGCACCTTCTGGTGATTCAATTGGACAAATTCTACCATAGTGTGATTCGTTAACGTCACGAACTTCCATAGCAGCTCTATCACGAGATAAACCACCTGGTCCTAAAGATGATAAACGTCTTTTATTTGTAAGTTCTGATATTGGATTTACTTGATCCATGAATTGTGATAATTGTGAACTACCAAAGAATTCTTTAATAACAGCTGTTATTGGTCTAATATTAATTAATGCCTTTGGAGTTGCATCTGCTTCTTCTAATGTAGTCATTCTTTCACGAATAACTTTTTCCATTCTTGTAACACCAATTCTAAATTGATTTTGTATTAATTCACCAACTTGTTTTACACGACGATTTGATAAATGATCTATTTCATCTATATTACCAATACCTTCTAGTAAATTTAAGTAATATGATACAGATGCATAGATATCAGAAATAGTTAATCTCTTTTCAGTAATAGATGGATCATTACCTATAATATTTACTATTTTTTCTTCTTCATTTGGCGCAAATACTTTTACAATTTGAACCTTATCATATGTATCTAATTCATCATTTATTAAAACTTGTTTTAAATTAAGACCTTCCTTAAATAAAGGTTTTAATTCATCTAATACTTCTCTTGTAACTTTAGTACCTTTAGCAAATTTAACTTCTCCATCTACCTTTATATCTTCTGCTAAAGTTTGTCCAAATAAACGATCACATACATCTAATTTTTTATTAAATTTATAACGACCTACTTTAGATAAGTCATATCTAAACATATCAAAGAATCTAGTGATTAATTGGTTTTTAGCACTATCTAATGTAGCAGGTTCTCCTGGTTTTAATTTTTCGTAAATCTCAATTAAAGCTTCATCTGTATTTGATGTAGAATCTTTTTCTATAGTATTTAGTAAATATTGACTATCACCAAATAAATTTAGAATATCTTCATTACTTGATAAACCAAATGCTCTTAAGAAAGTAGCAACAGTTACCTTTCTATTTCTATCAATTCTTACATCTACAGCGTCTTTACTATTTAACTTATATTCAAGCCAAGTACCTCTATTAGGTATAATTTGTGATGTAAATACTTTTCTACCATTTTTATCAATTTCAACACCATAATATACACTTGGAGAACGTACTAATTGAGAAACAATAACCCTTTCAGCACCATTAATAATAAATGTACCACTATCAGTCATTAATGGCATATCACCAAAGAATAGTTCTTGTTCTTTAACCTCACCAGTTTCGTTGTTAAATAAGCGTGCTTGTACCTTTAGTGGGGATGCATAAGTTGATTTTCTTTCTTTACACTCTTTAATAGTTAATCTTGGAGAATCAAATGAATAATCTCCTATTTCCAAGGATAAAGTCCCAGAAAAATTTTCCACAGGAAAAAGTTCGTCTAATACCTCTTTTATTCCTTCTTGAGTAAACCATTGATATGATTTCTTTTGGATTTCTAGCAAATCTTTTAATTCTAATGAATTTTGAATTCTTGAGAAATCTCTTCTTTCACGATCTTTACATACTTTTTTGATCTTATAAGCCACGTGCTTCACCCCTAACAATAATATTCAAAGAACATGTCCATACCAAAAATAAGGACATAGTACCAATTTAAAATGTTATCAGAAAAGTAACCGATTGTCAATTACTTTTAAGAAAAAAATCAAAATATAGTATTTTGATTATTTATAAAAACAATTCATATCTTTTTTGCCAAGTGTATATGCTTTTAAATTGTCATTGTATTCTTTTGAAGTTTCATATTCATTTTGTGAAACATTTCCAATTCCAGTATTATTTATATAATTCTTTAACTTTTTATATTCATCATCCTTATTTTCAAATGTTAAATAAACAAAATCACTTGCCATTTCTATTACATTTATTTGTCTAATACCTAAAATAGGTGACAATGTTTTATTAATATAATCTGTTAACACATCTATATTATCTAAGTCAATTTGATTAATTGTTATACTATTACAAGTAAAAGAAATATTTATTCTACAATAAACATCAAGATTTCCATTCATCATATTTTCAAAGGCATCATCATTTGATTCACCTTTATTTTCAACAATATACATATCAACATTCTTATCATTTTCTTCTTTTGATTCAATAGTTAATATTCTTGTTCCAGCATTACTCATACTTATCATACATTTTCCTCCTCAATAATTAACATATATATTAGCATTTTTTTCTTATTTGTCAACACAAATTCCTTTTAAAATATAAAAACCTTTAGATTTTGCAACTACATCAAACAAATAAATATCTTTCATATCTTTTATCATTGATTTTGCACCTTGATCTTTTCTCATCACAATCCATAATTCTCCATTTTCATTTAGATGATTTTTAGCATTTTTTATTATTGAATAAACCACTTCTTTTCCAGCATGAATAGGAGGATTAGTAATTATAGCATCATATTTGTTTTTTACATTTTCATAAACATTACTTCTAAAAACATTTATATTTGTTAACTTATTTTCTTCTATTGATTTTTTGGTAAGATTAATTGCTCTATCATTAACATCAATCATATCAACAGAATATTTTTTTGAATTCATTGCAATATATAGACCTATCGGTCCACATCCACATCCAACATCTAAAAAACTTTTTTTATTTTCAAAAGAAAAATTTTCTAGTAAAAATCTTGTACCATAATCTAAACCTTTTTTGTTAAAAACACCATTATCTGTATAAAAAATAAATGTTGTATCTTTAATCTTTGTATTTATTTTATTTATATCAGTTTTTAAATTTTTATTATTTGTAAAATAATGTTCCATAGAATTCACCAGTAATATAATAACATAAAAAATAAAAAAAACATAGATTTCTCTATGTCTTTAATAATTAAGCAACTTCTACAGAAGCACCTGCTTCTTCTAATTTTGCTTTGATTTCTTCTGCTTCTTCTTTTGAAATGTTTTCTTTTACTGCACCACCATTGTCAGCGATGTCTTTAGCTTCTTTTAATCCTAAACCAGTAATATCTCTAATTACTTTGATTACAGGTATTTTTGAAGCACCAGCACTAGTTAATGTAACTGTAACTGTAGTTGGTCCTTCTTCTACACCAGCTGCTGGAGCTGCTGCTACTGCCATTGCAGTAGGATCGATACCATAAGCTTCCTTCATAGCATCTACTAATTCATTAATTTCTAATATTGTCATTTCATTTAATGAAGCGATAAAATCTTCCTTATTTAATTTTGCCATTTTATTTTCCTCCTAATTTTTAATTTTAATTATTCACTTTTTTGTTCGCTAAGTAAATGTAAAGCGATAGATAAATCTTTTACTGAACCAAGTAGTCCACTTGCAAGCATTGTTAATAATCCTTCTCTTGATGGGATAGATGCTAATTTTTGAATTTCTTCTAAACTTGTTTCTTTTCCATCAACTATTCCACCTTTAATTTGTAAAGCTGGGTGATCCTTTGCAAAATCGCTTAATGCTTTTATTGGAGCAATTGCATCATTTGAATATGCCATTGCGCTTGGACCTTCAAGGCATTCATCAAGATTATAGTTTAGACTATCAAGTGCTCTTTTTGCTAAAGTATTTTTCCAAATTTTATAATTTGAATCATTATCACGAAGAATCTTACGAAGTTCTGATGATTCTTCAGCAGTTAGACCACGATAATCAAATAATATAAATGAAGTACTGTCTTTTGCAACTTGTAATATTTCGTTTACAACTTTTTCTTTTCCTTCAAGTATTTTTTGACTTGCCATGTTATCCTCCTTTATATTTATATCAAAAAAGTCTTTGTACTGAAGACAAAGACTTAATAAGTATTAAGTTTGTCCTCGGTAAGAAATATTAAGCTAACGCTCTTACTGTCTTTGGCACATAAACTTTTTGATAAACACATTATAATATATTATTTATTATTTGTCAAAAGAACTTAAATCAATTTTTATTCCAGGACCCATTGTTGAAGATACTGAAATATTTTTTAAGTATTGACCTTTTACTGTTGATGGTTTTGCTTTAATTACTACATCAACAATTGAATTTAAGTTTTCAACTAGTTTTTCATTATCGAATGAAACTTTACCAATTATAGTATGAATATTACCATAACTATCAGTTCTGTATTCTACACGACCTTTTTTGATATCGTCAATTGCTTTTTTAACATCTGTAGTAACAGTTCCTGTTTTTGGATTTGGCATTAATCCTCTTGGACCTAAAATTTTACCTAACTTACCAAGCATTGGCATCATTTCAGGTGTTGATATAATTACATCAAAATCAAGCCAGTTTTCTTTTTCAATTTTTTCAATCATATCCATATCTCCAACGAAATCAGCTCCTGCTTCTCTAGCAACATTTGCTTGATCTGTTTTTGATAAAACTAAAACCTTTTTTGTTTTTCCTGTTCCATTTGGTAATACGATTGCTCCTCTTAATTGTTGATCTGATTTTCTTGTATCAAGATTTAACTTTATAGCAACCTCAACAGTTCCATCGAATTTTGAAGTACTTGTTTTCTTAACTAAATCTATTGCTTCTTCTTTAGTATATAACTTATTTTTTTCAACTAATTCTAAAGCTTGTAAATACTTCTTACTTTTCTTTCTCATTAATTTTCCTCCTTTGTGGTTTTAACGGATTTTCCTCCCACATAGGTAAAACCTATATGTAAAATTCCTACTCTTTAATTTCAACACCCATATTACGTGCTGTTCCTTCAATTATTTTCATAGCTGAATCTACGTCATATGCATTTAAATCAGGTAATTTTGTTTCAGCTATTTCACGAAGTTGAGCCTTTGTGATTGATCCAGCAATTTCTTTTGATCCTTTACTAGATGCTGATTTGATTCCAGCTGCTTTCTTTATTAAGAATGCTGCAGGTGGAGTTTTTACCTTAAAATCAAACGATCTGTCATCGTAGATATAAACCTCAACTGGTAATACGTCACCCATTTTATCTCTTGTTGCATCATTGAATCTAGTACAAAAATCTGGTAATGGTATTCCAGCAGGTCCTAATGCAGTACCAACTGGTGGAGCTGGTGTTGCTTTTCCAGCAGGAATTTGAAGTTTAATCTTATTTATTATTTCTTTTGCCACGAAAAACACCTCCTATTAAATTTTTTTCGTGAGTGGTTTAAACAGCTGTTTTTTGCCTCCCACTTTCATCTATATATACAAAAATACATAGTTGCCACATAATTTTATCACTAATTTATTAAAAAAGCAATAATTATTTTTCAATTTCTATTTGTGTCAAATCCACTTCTACACTTGTTTCTTGACCAAATAAATCAATTGATACTTTTGCTTTTGCTTTTTCAGTATCTATTTCATCAATCTTACCAGCCATAAGTTTAAATGGACCATCTGTTATTTTTACTCTGTCTCCAACTTGTAAGTCAACATCAATTTCTTTTCTTGACATACCCATTGTTTCTAATATTTTATCTATTTCATGTGGAAACAATGGAAATGGTTTTGCACCTTTACCAGATGAACCTAAGAATCCAGTTACACCTGGTGTATTTCTTACAACATACCATGCTTCATCTGTCATAATCATTTCTACTAAAACATAACCTGGAAACATTTTCTTAACTTTTTCTTTTTGTTTTCCATCTTTTATTTCTATTTCCTTTGTCTCAGGAACTATTACCCTAAAGATATAATTTTGCATATTCATTGATTGAATACGCATATCAAGTTTTTCTTTTACATTATTCTCATGACCTGAATATGTATTAATTACATACCATTGTTTTTCTTCGTTCATATCTCACACCTCTAAAATATATCTGTAATCCTTTCATATATTGAAGAATAGTCTATAGATTCTATTCCAGCTATTATGTATTGTATAACTACAAAAAATAATGCAAAAAATAGTATAAACATAATAGTAACTATTATATTATTCCATAGCCCTTTTCCTTTACACCATCTTATTCTTTTTACTTCTTTTTTCATATCTGAAAAAAATTCTTTTATTTTTCCCATAATAATCCTTCCTTGAAATCCAAAATAAAAAACACTCCTGTGCTTTATACCAAAATAATAGCATAAATCACTTATATAGTCAATTATTTTGCTTAAATTTTTCTATTTTATTTCTAGCTCTTGATATAGATCTTTCTACCGATTTTTTTGTCATATTTAATAATAATGCTATCTCATTATAACTAAATCCATCTGTTCTTAACAGGAAAACTTCTCTTTCCTGTTCAGTTAATATTTCATTAATTAATTTATCTATTTCTACTTCATCTTCGTTTCTTATAAAAACATTTTCTGGATTCAAATTTTCTTCATCACATATAAACTCTTTTAAAGGTTTATCATATGTAGACAAAGATGCATCCATTGATAAAGAATTATTTAAAACCATATGTTTATTACAACTAATTCTTCTTATATAAGTTAAAATATTTCTTTCAATACAAGTAGCAGCAAATGTAGAAAATTTTATATTTTTTTGTTCCTGATAATCACTTATTGCATTTGATAAACCTATCATCCCTTCTTGAATAAGATCATTAAGCTCTATTCCATTTCCTTTTACCGCTCGAAAATATTTTTTTGCTTTTACTTCAACGGTTGGTTTATATTTATCATAAAATATTTCTTTTGCTGATTCATTGTTTTCTGATATTAAATATAATAATTCATAATCATTATCTTCATAATTCATATTATTTTATCCTTCTTTGTCTAACTACTTCATATATAACTATTGCTGCAGCAACCGAAGCATTTAAACTATTTATTTTTCCTGTCATTGGAATATTAACTACAAAATCACATTTTTCTCTTACTAATCTTCCTATTCCATTTCCTTCAGCGCCAATAACTAAAGCTGTTTTCACATCATATTTAACATCGGTATATACTTCACTATTTTCCATATCTGTTCCATATATCCAAAATCCATTATCTTGTAACTTTTCCATTGCGTTTACTAAATTATTTACTTCAACAATTTTTATATTATTAAGTGCACCTGCACTTACTTTCATAACAGTTGAATTTATCTCAACACTTCTTTTTTTAGGAATAATTATTGCATCTACTCCTGCTGCTTCACATGTTCTAATAATTGCACCAAAATTATGTGGATCTTCTAAATGATCTAAAATAACTATAAAATTTTTATCATAAACTTCTTTTATATCAGAATATTTATAATCTTCTATTTCCATTACGATTCCTTGATTATTTGAAGAATATTTATAGTCCATATCTCTTTTATTCATATATTCTATTTTTATTCCTTTAAGACCATCTAAAATTTCTTTGTTATCAAAATTATTAGATAAAATTACTTTTTTTATTTCTTTCTTTGTACTTATCACTTCTTTTGCCACATTTTTTCCATATACTATCATATTCTATTCTCCTACTATTATTTTTATTAATTCAATTATTCTTTCTTCTTCATTTTTAAGCTTCAAATATCCAAACAAACATTCAAGCGCTGTTGCCCATTTATATGTAACTATATCTGTATTTTTAGGATGAGAATAAACTTTTGCATTTCTACCTCTTTTTACTACGTCAATTTCTTCTTCAGACAAAATATTATTGTCTAAAAAATTATTTATAAATACACATTGGCTTTTTGCTGTAACATATTTTAGAGCATTTTTTTGTAAATTATTGACCTTATATATGCCTTTTTTTATCAAATATTCTCTGATATGTAATTCATATACAGAGTCACCTAAATATGCTAGAGTTAAAATATTTACATTATTTATATCCATTTGTTTCACCGATTATATAATAACACAAAAAGAAAAAAACACAAATACATTGTGTTTATTTTATTAATCAGGAATTCTTATTATTATTTCTCCATCTTTTGAATATAAATACTTTTCTCTTGCGTATCTTGCTATATAATCAGGATCTTGTAATTTTGTTACAGTTCCTTTCAACTCATCTTCCTTATCTTTTAATTTTGTTAATTGTTTTTCAAATGTTTTCTTTTCCTTATTTTTATTATATATTTGAATAAATGATGAACCTACATTTTGAAGAAGAATAATACCTATTCCAAGATATATAACAAAAAACATCAAAAATCTTTTTTTTGCTTTTTTTTTCTTCATATCTATCACCATCCATTCTACCTTTTTTACTATTTACTTTGCATTTAAAGTATATCATTTATATTTTTATTAGTCAATTTCATGATAAAATTTTATGTAAAATACAATTCCAAGTACAAATGTAATAAAAAAATAAGGATGAAGAATAGAATTATTTATTTTAGACATAAATATAAAATAAATTAAAATATGATCTAATATAAAAAGTAAATTTATAATTATCTTAAAAAACCTATTTTTACTTAATAATATATTTTTATTAATAAAAAAAGTAAAAGAAAAAAATATTCCATATATAAATGAAAAAAATAACGCTCTTATTTGAAGTAATAAAATCATCTAAATAATTTTGCAAAAACCGAAGATTCTTTTTTTGTATTTTCATCTATATAATTTATTGCACATATTTTTCCCTTAATAGTTATATTACCTTGATATGTATCTAATTTAACAACTTCTAAATTTTCTCCTTTTATGTTCATATAACCTTGAACCGTTTCAAGCAAAAATTCTTCACTATCAAAACTATCTATTTTTACTACACCTGATATTATTATGTTTTTTCGTTCAGATACTGAAAAAGAATGACTTAAATTTGTACTTATATCTTTTATCTTGTCCATTTTTATCCTCCTAATACTTCTTCATTAAATACTATGAATAAAAATGAAAAAATATTACAAAAAAAATAAACTCTTAATAGAGTTTACTCTGCTTTATTATATTCGTCTATAATAGCTGTTTCGATTATTTCTCTTCCTTCTGGAGTTATTGGATGAACTATATCTCTATATCCTCCTGTTGCTGTTTTTCTACTAGGCATTGCAACAAATAAACCATTATCACCAGATATTATTCTAATATCATGTATTGCAATCATATCGTCTAATAAAATAGAAGCGATTCCTTTCATTCTTGAATTTTCTTTTTCGATTTTTTTAACATTTACTGATGTTACTTTCATACCATTCATCTCCTTCTCTAGTATATGTTACTTATATTATATTATAAACATTAGAAATAATCAATAACTTATTTAAAAATTATTTTTTTAGTCAAAATATCTGAATATGAAAAAGACATGTCTATACCATCAATTTCTAAAATAAAAATATGAGGATATAATTTTTTTAAAATTCCTTCATATTCTACCTTTCTACTACGACTTTCATAAACTACAACTTTAACTTTTTTATTTGTTTTTTCTTTTAACTCTTCTTTTATTTGATCAATCATATTCACCTATTTGGGATAACCTACATACATGCTACCATATGACATTATTCCTCCAATACCATCTTTTTTACATTTTGTTTTTTCAAGTAAATTTATTAAATCAAGTTCTTTTGTATTTTCTGTTAATGCAATTGATATAGCTATTATTGCAGGATCAAGTGCATGTATATTGACCCTTTTAGGACTTGAAGCAAAATTAGCACCAGCACTTATTAATTCTTCGTAATTTGATTGACAAGCACCGGCAATAATTTTTAATTTGTCATATGATTTTTCATATTCTCTAGCAACTCTTATAGCCTTTTCAAAATTCTCACTATTTTTGTATGAATCTTTGTTATCCTCATTACCCTTCTTTTTATAATATGCGTCATGTCCTGTTATTATGACAATATCCGGTTTAATATCCTCCAAATATTTTCTAATATTAAAGCATAAATTTTCTTCTTTATCATATACTCCATATGCATTTATATTAGCATCTTTATAAAACTTTAAACATCTTTGTAAATAATCTTTATCCGCATCTATATGTAATATTTTGCCAGGAATATAAAAATATTCACTCCTATATTCATTTTTAGGAAGATTTAACATTTCTAGAATCTTTGAATCATCTTCCTTTTCATCTCTATATTCCTCTTCTTTTTTTAAATCAGAAAGTTCACTATCAGCACATAATCTTACATTGATTCCCTTTAAAAAATAAACATTATCTTTTATATCAATAACTTTAAAAACAGTATCATTATTATATTTATTTCGCGTAACTATATCTCCAATATTAATCATAAAATCACCTTTTCCTTATATTATATGCAAAATAAAAAATGGAGTGATTACCCCATTATATTGAATTTGATATATCTATAAATTGTTCTAAAGATAAGTTTTCTGCTCTAACAGTTAAATCCAAATTATACTTAGATAAAACATTTTCTATTTTAGATAAATCATAATCTTTTAAATTATTTCTTAAATTTTTTCTCTTGTATCTAAAAGAATCTCTAATTAATTTGAATAATTTTTCTTCATTTTCCACATTATATTTTATATTTTTCTTTTTCATTTCTACAATTACGCTATCAACATTAGGTGATGGAACAAAACAATTTCTAGAGACATTCATAAGTTTTCTTATATCAAAATAGTAATTTAAAAATATAGTCAATGAATTATAGTCTTTTGTACCTTTTTTTGCTGAAAATCTATCTCCAACTTCTTTTTGTACCATAATAACTATCTTATCAACACCTATTTTATCATCTATTATTTTTTCTATTATTGGTGTTGTTATATAATATGGTAAATTTGCTACAACGTATAATTTCTTATATTCATATTTTGTTATGTCTTTTTTCACTTGTCTTTTTAAAAAATCATCAAAAATTATTTCAACATTATCTTGATTTTTTAAAACTTCTTTTATAATTGGCTCTAATGTATTATCAATTTCATAACCAATTACATTTTTAGCATATTTACTAGTTACTTTTGTAAGTGCGGCTGCACCTACTCCTATTTCAATAACTAATGTATCTTTATCTATTTCACTCTTTAAAGCAATATTTTCTAATATATTTTGATCTTTTAAAAAATTTTGACCAAATTTTTTCTTAAAATTAAAATTATATTTTTCTATTAATTCCTTCATATAAACTCCTATATTTTAAATAATTTTCTTGCATTATTAGTAGTAATATCTCTTATATCTTCATAATTCATATTACATTCTGTTGCAATTTGTTTTATTATATATACTAAATTAAGTGATGTATTTGCTTTTCCTCTATTTGGTTCTGGAGATAAATATGGAGAGTCGGTTTCTACTAGGATATGTTTTATATCAATATCTTTTACCATTTGTCTTTGTTTCTTATTATTTTTAAATGTAATTGGTCCATCAATTCCTATATAAAATCCTATTTTTATAAATTCTTGAGCCATTTCTGTACTTCCTGAATAACAATGAATACTTCCTCTTAAATTTCTTGTTTTTAATATATCATAAACATCTTGAACAGCATCTCTACTGTGGATAATTACTGGTAAATTATATTTTTCTGCAAGTTCTAGTTCTTTAATAAATAGTTGTTTTTGTTTTTCTTTATTATCTTTTACCCAATAATAATCAAGTCCTATTTCTCCTATAGCAATTACTTTTTCATTTTGTAACTGATTTTCTAATAATATTAAGTCTTCCTCATTAATTTTATCAACTACAGAATGATCATAACCAATAGCAGCATATACATTATCATATTTTTTTGATAATTCAAGTACTTCTAAATTACTTTTTTTATCTAATCCATTTAAAATCATAATTATATTATTTTTTTTACATTCTTTAATTATTTCATCAGCATTTTCTACTTCACTGTAATAAATGTGACAATGTGTATCAATAATCATAAAATCACCTAAAAAGATTATACCATAATTAGTATAATCTTTTAATTATTTTTGCATTTGCTGTTTAATATATTCTATTTCATCTTCTTTATCTAGTCTAACAAATAATGGTTCACCTTTTTCTATTACTTTTGTTCCTTCTTTAAAGCTATTATAATTTAAAAGTGTATCCCAAGAATTATCAATATTATTAATATTTAACTGAGATAAAATACTTTCTGATGTATTTTTCATAAATGGTTTTAATAATATTGCAACCTTTCTTAATGATTCTGTTAAATAATACATAACTGTTTTAAGTTCATCTTTATTTTCTTCTTTTGAAAGTAACCAAGGTGCAGTCTCATCAATATACTTATTTGTTCTAGATATTATATTCCATAATTCTATTAGTGCATTACTTACATGGTATGTATCCATACATTCTGCAAAATTATTTATTTTATTATTAACATATTCTTCAAATGATGCATCAAACTCTGTATGTTTAATTATATTTGGAATATAACCATCAAAATATTTGTTAATCATTCCAATTGTTCTATTTAATAAATTACCTAAATCATTTGCTAAATCAGAATTATATCTTTCGACAAAGTCATCTGGCGTAAACATAGAATCTTTATCAAAACTCATTAGTCTTAATAAATAATATTTAGTTGCGTCTAACCCATATCTATTAAT
>CAKPEJ010000006.1 GCA_934149325.1 uncultured Bacilli bacterium | reverse complement strand
ATATAACTAATTCTTATATTTCTGGTAAAATTTCTAATACAACTAAAAAGACTGGAGAAATAATTAATTTTAATTCTGGATATTTAAATAAACTTATAAATGATAGTGGCACTGCAAATGTAACTGATGGTAAAGTTATGTTAGTTGATGGAGTAGGTACAACAAATATCTATGAGCCATCATATATTGACACTCTTAGTGGTAGATCAATTATATATAGTGGAACAATAAATGTTGTAAAATCTCGCTATGGTATTAATATGAAGGGTGGAATTATAACAGGAGATACAGAAGAATATGGTGTAACAATGTCTGAAGATGCCCAATTTGTATTAAATGCAGGAGTAATAAATACATCTATTAGATTGTATCCTGGATCAATATATATTAATAATGGAAAAATAAATGGTTCAATATTATATGGTAATACATTTATGAACGGTGGAATACTTGAGTCAAACGATGTAGGTATTACAGGAGGGAATGTAACTATATCTGGTGGAGAAATTCATGCAAAGAATATTGGTATAAAGAATTCTAATGTAACTATGGAAGGTGGTAAGATAGAATCTGACGGTAACGGAATAGAATCAAAATCGTCAAATTACTTAAAAATCAAAATAACAGGTGGAGAAATTCATGCAAAAAAAATTGCTTTAACTGGTACAAGTGCATCATATACAATGGGTGAAAATGATGGTGTAGTAAGTACAACATCGCCAATTGTAAAAGGTGATAATTATGGTTTGAAAAATGCTGACGATTTCTATTTCTACGATGGTAGAATTACAGGAGCTATTGGACAATCATTTGATTATGTAACTAGAATCGCTGACAATTACAGAGTAAATCAAGTTCTTAATGCAGATAATTCTCAAACATCCTTCTTAGAGCCTAAAGGTGAAGATGAACAAGCAATTATGTCTAATGGTATAAACTACAAAGACATTGAATCAGCAGTAGCAGCCGCACCAGAAGGAAGAGAAGTAACTTTAACACTATATAGAAATGTAGTATTGACACAAGATATAGTAATACCAGAAAATAAAACAATAATTATTGATTTAAATGGTAATCAAATTGATTATGGTGATTATACAATAACAGGAAATGTAACATACATAGATAGTAGTAAGAGTGATGAAACAAACAATGAAACAGTAATTGGTCAAATAATAAATTTATTTAGATCAAGTGGAGTTAAAAAGACAACTAAAAATATAATAGTATATGAAATGGATGATGGTTCATCACTTGAGGTTGGAAAAGAATATAAACTTCAATATCTAGAAAATAATAAATATAATGATATTGATATGGTAGAAGATGAAGAAAATGTTGGAAGATATGAAGTAAGTAAAACAAATTCAACAACTTCAATGAATCCTATAAATGGAAGATTATATTTAAATAATTTACCAGAAGGTGAATATAAATTAATAGACAATGAAAATAAAGAAATATCATTTAGTATTACATCTGATGGAAAATTAACAGGAAATATAAAAGAAAATAAAACAAATAACTTAGTTGGTATTTTAAGTAAAGCAACTTCAACTTTATATGTAAGTATAAGAACAGGTCAAAAAGTAATTAAATATGGATTTATATTAATTATAATTTCAATGATTACTACATCTCTTATGTATATAAGAAATAAAAAGAAAATAAATTAATAATTATTTGAGGAAACTGAAGATAAAATTTTCAGTTTCTTTTTTTTATTTTTATGAAACACCAGAAAACATTGTACTAAATTACAAGTTGTTGTATAATATAAATATAGAAAGGATATTGTTATGGAAAAAGTAAAATATGAAGTAAATAATTCAAAAATTAATAAAGTATTAGATTGGATGTTATATATTTTTGGTTATACCTTTGTTCTTTATTTAGCTGATTTATTATTTGATAGCTTATATTCAGAAAATATATTTTATGATTTATTAGCAGCTATAATAATAAGTATATTAAATAAAACAATAAAACCATTAATATTTAGATTAACTATACCAATAACAGCTATCACACTTGGATTATTTTATCCATTTATAAATTTGTTTATATTAAAAATTGTAGATTTTATACTAGGTGATAATTTTGATATATATGGTATTTTTCATGGAATATTAATAGCTGTTATGATAAGTATTATGAATATATTAGTTGAAGGGTTAATAATAAAACCTATTATAAAAAGGGGAAATAAAAATGAATAGAGTTGCATTTTCTATATTTAATATAGACATATACTGGTATTCAATATGTATTCTTATTGGAATAATAATAGCGTATTTTTTAATAACAAAAGAAGCAAAGAGACACTGTATTAATGTAGATATTATATCTAATATGATTTTTTATGGAATTATTTTAGGAATACTTGGTGCTAGGCTATATTATGTTATATTTAATTATTCTTATTATTTGAGTAATCCTATAGAAATATTTGATATAAGAAATGGTGGTCTTGCGATTCATGGTGGATTAATAATAGGTGCAATTTTCATATACTTTTATACAAAAAAATATAATTTAAATTTTATTAGAATTTTAGATATAATTGCACCCAGCATATTAATTGCGCAAGCATGTGGAAGATGGGGGAACTTTTTTAATCAAGAAGCATATGGTAGTATGACAACTTTAAGTACTTTAAAAAGTATGCATATACCAAAATTTATAATAGATGGTATGAATATAGATGGAAACTATTATTTTCCAACATTTTATTTTGAAAGCATTTGCTGTTTAATTGGATTTATTATTTTACTTATAATAAGAAAAAAGAAAAATCTAAAATTAGGAACAATATCTGCAATATATTTAATATGGTATGGAGTTGTTAGATTTTTTATAGAATCATTAAGAACAGATAGTTTAATGTTATTTAATTTAAAAATGGCTCAAATTGTATCAATATTTGGTATAATATTAGGAATTGTGATTCTTGTAGTCTCAAAAAAGAAAAAAATTAATTATATGGAAGGTTGATATTATGATATATGATTCAATTATAATAGGTGCTGGTCCTGCTGGAATGAGTGCAGGAATATATTTAAAAAATGCCAATAAAAATGTTTTAATAATTGAAAAAGAAGTACCTGGCGGGAAAATACTTAAAGCTAAAAATATAAAAAATTATTTAGGTTTTACTTTAAATGATCCTAGTAAACTTGCTTATGATATGTATAAACAAGTAACTGATTTAGATATTCCTATTGTAATGGATACAGTTATTTCTATTTTAGATGGAGATGTAAAAAAAGTAGTAACTAAAAATAATACTTATGAAGCAAAAACAATTATTATCGCAACAGGTAGAATAGAAAAATCATTAAATATAGAAAATGAAGAAAAATTAATTGGTAAAGGTATAAGTTATTGTGCTACATGTGATGGCTCACTATATAAGAATAAAAAAATTGTACTTATTGGTAATAATAAAGAATCTATAGAAGAATTAAATTATTTAAAAAATATAACTAAGAATATAACTTATATTAATTATGATTCAAATGATTATAGTGATAAAGATATCAATGTTATCAACAGTAAAAAAGTTATAAAAATAAATGAAGAAAATGATAAAATAAGTAGTATTGAATTAGATGATGGTACAATTATTTCTTTAGATTGTTTGTTTATAAGTACAGGATATGCTCCTAATGGCAGTATATTTAAAAATTTAAATCTAAATATAGATAATGGATATTTAGTAGTTGATAAAAATTATAAAACAAATATAGATGGCATTTATGCCGCAGGTGACATAATAAAAAAAGATTTGTATCAAATAGTAACAGCTGCATCAGAAGGGGCTATTTGTGCAACAAATATAATAAAGAATTTGAGGTGATAAAATGACTTTTTCATATAAAATAAAAGAAGAAATATCAAAAGTAGATTCAACAAGACTTGAAAAAATATCCGAATTATCTGGAATATTAAGAACTAATTCAGATATAAAAATGTATTGTATTAGAGTTCAAACAGAAAATATAAATGTTGCAAATAGAATTTTTAAAACAGTAAAAGAATTATATGATGTTACATGTAATATTACTGTAAGAAAAAATTATAATTTTAAAAAGAATGAGATTTATATAATAGAAATAAAAAGAGATGTATTAAAAATAATAAAAGATTTAGGCTTTGTAAAAGATAATTCAATAAAATTACTTGATGTTCCATCAGAAGAAATTGTATCAGATGATCAGTTAAAAAGAGCTTTCTTAAGAGGTTGTTTCTTAATTAGTGGTAGTGTAAATGATCCAAAAACATCAAGATATCATTTAGAATTTCTAATAGATAAAGTTGAATATGCCAAATTTTTATGTGATTTATTAAATTATTTTAAACTTAATGCAAAAGTATTAAGAAGAAAAAAAGGTCATATGGTATATATAAAAGAATCAGAAAAAATTAGTGATTTATTAAAATTAATTAAAGCATATGAAGGTGTACTTTATTATGAAGATATAAGAATTTACAGAGAAAAAGTCAATATGAATAATAGAATTAATAATTGTGAACAAGCAAATATAGAAAAAACTTTAAATTCTGCATTATCACAAATAAAAGATATAAATTTAATTAAAGCACATGATGCTTTTGATTTACTTGATGAAAAACTTAAAACAGTTGCAAATTATAGAGTAAAATACTCTGAATCATCCTTAGTAGAACTTAGTGAAATAATAAGTTTAGAAACAGGAGTTAAAATGACAAAATCATGTTTAAATCATAGATTAAGAAAAATAAAAGAATTAGCAGCTAAATTAAAAGAAAATTAAAAGAATTCAGTAATTGAATTCTTTTGTTTTTGTGCTATAATTATAGTGGTGATACTATGAATAAAAAGGAATTTAAAACTATTGATGAACAAGTAGAATCTCTAAGGTCAAAAGGACTTATTATAAATAATGAAGATGTTACAAAAGAAATTTTATATAGAGAAAACTATTTCTTTATAAATGGTTATAGACATCCTTTTTTAACAGCAAATAGGAAGTTCATTAAGGGTACAACATTTGAAGAATTATATGCATTATTCCTGTTTGATAGAAATTTTAGAAATATATTATTTAAAAATTTATTAATAATAGAAAATAATATAAAAAGTATAATTAGTTATCAATTATCAAAAAGCTATGGTTATAAAGAAAAAGATTATTTAAAAGCATCTAATTTTACGCAAGATATTAAAGAACAAAGAAGGGTTGAAGATGTTCTTAATAAAATGAAAAGACAAATAAGGGTAAATGGAAATAAACATACAGCAACTCTTCACTATATTACAAATTATGGATATATTCCTATGTGGATTTTAGTAAAAGTATTGTCTTTTGGTTTAATAAATGAATTATACGGCATACTAAAAAATGATGATAAACAAAAAATATGTGATTTTTATAAAGTAAAACCAGATGATATGGAAGTGTATTTGGCAATTCTATCAAACTATAGAAATTTATGTGCTCATGAAGATATCGTTTATGATCATAGAACTCAAAGAGAAATATCAAATACTATATATCATAAAAAATTAAATATTGAGTTGGAAGATGGTTTATATAAATATGGTAAAAATGATATTTTTGCACTTGTTATAATTTTAAAAATAATGCTTACAGATAGAAAATTTAAAGAATTTATGGATGAAATTGATAACGAAATAGAAAAATTAATTATTAATCTAAAAACAATATCATATACAAAGATATATGAAATATTAGGTTTTCCAAGTAACTATAAAGATATAATAAACATGTAAGAGGTGATAATAATGGAAAAAGAACCATTAGTAAAAAATAAAAATAAAGCATTAAAATATTTCTTAGCATATGTATTTGTACTTATTTCATCAGTAGGAGCAGTTATATTATATTTAATGTATTTCCCTGTAAATTCAAAAGTTATTACAGAGAAAAAAACAATTAATAAAACAGAACTTACAGAATCTGCTGCTGAGGATGCAATTGAAAAAGTATATGATTCAGTAGTTACAGTAGAATCATATAAAAATAGTCAATCAATAGGAAGTGGATCAGGTTTTGTATATAAAACTGATGGAGATAAAGGATACATATTAACAAATCATCATGTAATAAATGGTGCAGATAAAATTGAAGTGATTTTATCAAACAATGAAGTTGTTGATGTAAAATTATTAGGTAGTGATGAATATACTGATTTAGCAGTTCTATCAATTGATAAATCAAAAGTTATTAAGGTTGCTACTTTAGGCGATAGTAGTGATATAAAATTAGGTAGTACAGTATTTACTATTGGTAGTCCAATGGGTAGTGATTATAGTGGATCAATTACGAGAGGTATAATATCTGGTAAGGATAGAACTATAGAAAATGATAATGTAGTAACAAAAGTAATTCAAACTGATGCTGCAATTAATCCAGGAAATAGTGGTGGCCCACTTGTTAATTTAGCAGGAGAAGTTATAGGCATTACTTCAATGAAACTTGCAACAGAAGAAATAGAAGGTATGGGATTTGCAATTCCAATTAATGACGCAAAGACTTATGTTAAATCTTTGGAAAGTGGAAAAGAAATATCTAGACCAACAATGGGAGTATCATTAATAAATGTAAGTGATAGATATAGTTTATATAGGTATAACATGAACGTTTCATCAGATATAACATATGGTGTTGTAATTGCAGAAGTTCAATCAAATTCATCTGCAGATAAAGCTGGTTTACAAAAAGGCGATATAATAATAAAAATGGATGGTGAAAAAGTAACAAATACATCAAAGTTAAGATATTATTTATATCAACATAAAGCTGGTGATAAGATGAAAATAACGATAATTAGAGATAGTAAAGAAAAAACTTTAGATATGGAATTGTTAAAAAATGCATCATAGTGTGCATTTTTTTTGTTAAATCAAAGGATATTGATTGACAATTTGAATAAAATTTAGTAATATCTTAATTGGTACATTTATTTAAAAACCCACAAATAAATTAATCCTGGGAAAATTAATTTATGGTAATGAAAGGGAAAATAAAATGAAAACATTTATGGCAAAGCCAGAAAACATTAAACGTGATTGGTATGTTATAGATGCTGAAGGTCAAACATTAGGACGTTTAGCAACTAAAGTAGCAACTGTATTACGTGGAAAGAATAAAGCAATCTATACACCAAATGTTGATTGTGGAGATTATGTAATAATAATCAATGCTTCAAAAGTAAAATTAACTGGTAATAAGTTAGATCAAAAAATGTATTATAATCATAGTGGATATACTGGTGGTTTAAGAGAAAGAACTGCTAAAGTAATGCTTGAAAAATATCCAGAAGAAATGGTTGAAAGAGCTGTTAAAGGAATGCTTCCTCATAACAGATTAGGTCGTCAAATGTACAAAAAATTATTTGTATATGCTGGTCCAGAACATAAACATTCTGCACAACAACCTAAGGAAATAAAGGTAGACTAGGAGGAAAAATAGATGGCAAAGAAATATTACGGAACAGGACGTAGAAAAGCGTCTATCGCAAAAGTTACAATGGTATCTGGTAAAGGTAACATTACTATCAATGGTAGAGATGTTAATGAATATTTACCATTTCCAACACTAGTTATGGATTTAAAACAACCATTAGAAGCAACTAATACACTTGATAAATTTGATATCAGTGCAGAAGTTAAAGGTGGCGGATTCTCTGGTCAAACAGGAGCTATCCGTTTAGGAATAACAAAAGCATTATTAGAATATGATAAAAATACAGATCCAACTTCAGATTCATCTTTTAGAAAAATATTAAAAGCTAAAGGATTTATTACTAGAGATTCTAGAATTAAAGAACGTAAGAAACCAGGTCTTAAGAAAGCTCGTAGAGCACCACAATTCTCAAAGAGATAGAAAGCTTTTTCGAAAGTCCGTATTTACGGGCTTTTTTTTGTCTAAATAAAAAAATGAAGACTTGATAAAATGATAAATTTGTGATATAGTGTATACAGATGAAGGAAACTTCATAAAATAAAAAAGGATACGCTTGATTGGTGTAATCAGACGTAATCCCAGTTGGATAAGCATCTGAAATCAACTAAGTTGAAATCAGATGATTTTTTTTCTATTTAAAAAATAAAATATACATAAGTATAAATATTATAATAAATAGAAGGAGTATAATGAAAAACAAGGTAGAATTGTAAAAAAGTATCTGACTTGTCAGATATTTTTTGTTTTTTAGGGGGTTTTTAAACCTTTATCGCGTATATAATATGTGAAAGGAAAATAAAGAAATGAGTATAATAAAATATAAAAGGTTTTATACCTGCAGATTTGATAGACCATTTAAAGAAGTATTTTTAAATCCCAAAAATAAAGATTTATTGAAAGCTCTTCTAGAACTTGTTTTAGAAATAAAAATAGATAGAATAGAAATACGATCAACAGAATTATTAAGTGGAAATATAGGAGTAAAAGATAAAAGAGTAGATGCATTAGTATATGCAGGAGACAAGAAAATAGAAATAGAGATAAATTCAGAAAATAGAGATTATGTAAGGCCAAGGAATATGGCATATTTGTGTAATATATATCAATCACATACATTAAGAGGAGAAGAATATAATGAAGATACAGATATAATTCAAATAAATTTTACATATGGTCTAGGAGAAAAGAAAGAAGCAAAAAGAGGATATAAAGTAAGAGATAAAGAAGGTAAAGAGTATGTTAAAAATTTTAAAATATATGAAATAAATATGGATTATTATAAAAAAATTTGGTATGATAAAAATGAAGATGAGATAGAAAAAAATAAGTATATCGTAATGCTAGATTTAGATAAAGAGGAGCTAGAAAAAATGCCAAAGGATAAGATAGTAGATAAATATATAACAAATGTAACAATAGTAAATGATGATCCAGAATTTCAAGAATATATGAGTAAAGAAGAAGATGAAAGAAAGATAAAAAATAGTTTATTAACTGAGGCAAGAGAAGAGGGAATAAATCTTGGCATTGAAAAAGGTATAAATTCAAGAAACACAGAGATAGCTCAAAATATGATAAAAAAGAACATAGATATTGAAGTAATATCGGACGTAACAGGTTTAGAAATAGATAAAATAAATAAATTAAAAGAAAATATATAATTAAAAATTTATAAAAAGTATATAATCTTCTTTTTTTTTTGGAAAATCATTTAAAAAAATTTCAATTTCTGATAGAATATAATATAGTTATGAAAAAATAAGGATGTGCATTATTATGGGAAAAATTATTTCATTAGTAAATCAAAAGGGTGGCGTAGGTAAAACAACTACAAGTATTAATTTGGCCTCTTCATTGGGGATTTTGAATAAAAAAGTTTTATTAGTTGATTTAGATCCACAAGGAAATACAACAACAGGCGTTGGAGTGGAAAAAGGTGATTTAAAATGTTCTATACATGATGCTTTACTTGGTAATGTTGAACCACATGAAGCAGTAAGAAAAACAAAATTTAAAAATCTTGATTTAATACCTGCAACTATTAATCTAGCAGGTATTGATATTGAATTTTTAGATAAAATCAAACAAGATCCAAGTTTTTCTAAAGGAACACAATTAAAGAGAGTTTTAAATGAACTAAAAGATAATTATGATTTTATTTTAATAGATTGTCCACCATCACTTGGAATTCTTACAACAAATGCTTTGACAGCAAGTAATTCTGTTTTAATTCCAGTACAATGTGAGTTTTATGCACTAGAAGGAATAATGCAATTATTAAATACTATTCAACTTGCAAGAAAAAACTTAAATCCTGGTTTAGAAATAGAAGGTGTATTATTAACAATGCTTGATTCAAGAACAATTCTTGGACTTGATGTTGTTGAAAACATAAGAAGCTTTTTTAAAGAAAAAGTATATGATACAATTATTCCAAGATTAATAGTACTTGCTGAAGCACCAAGTCATGGTAAGCCAATTGCAAATTATAATGCAAATAGTAGAGGTACAGAAGCATATCTTAATCTAGCAAAGGAGGTTATTGAACAAAATGCAAGAGAAGAGAAGAGCACTAGGTAAGGGCCTAGAACAATTATTTAATGACGAAAGTATGAATTTTTCAGAGTTTGAAGAAAGTATAGTAGAAGAAGCTAAAAAAAATAATGAAATAATAGAAGTTAAGTTGGATGAATTAAGACCAAATCCATATCAACCAAGAAAAGTATTTGATGAAACAGCACTTAATGAACTTGCTTTATCAATAAAAGAACATGGTGTATTTCAACCTATTATTATTAAAAAAAGTGTTAAAGGTTACGAAATTATAGCAGGTGAAAGAAGAGTTAGAGCATCAAAATTAGCAGGCAAGGAGACTATTCCAGCAATATTAAAAGAATTTACTGATGAGGAAATGATGGATATTTCTCTTCTAGAAAATTTACAAAGAGAGAATTTAACTGCAATAGAAGAAGCAAAAGCATATAAATCAATAATTGATAAAGCCAATATAACTCAAGATGAACTTGCAAAAAAAGTTGGTAAAAGTAGAAGTCATATTACTAATATGCTTGGATTGTTAAGACTTCCTGCATCAGTTCAAGATATGATTTTATATAATAAAATTTCAATGGGTCATGCAAGAGTATTAAGTAAAATAGAAGATCCAACACAAGTTGAATTATTGGCTGAAAAAATAATAGAGCAAGGTTTAAGTGTTAGAGATATAGAAGAAGAATCAAAATCTGATGAATACAAAAAAACAGTAAAGATTAATAATAAAAATAAAGAAAAAGAAGAACAATATAAATATTTAGAAAATAGCTTAAAAGAAAAATTAGGAACAAAAGTAAAAATTAATTCAAATAAAATGGTAATAAGTTTTTCTACAGTTCAAGATTTAAATAGAATTTTAGAAATAATGAATTTAAATATTAAGGATTAGAGGTGGTTTTATTGAAATTGTTTGATATTTTTATCCCAGAAAAAATAATATATCCGATAATAACAATAATAGTATCATATATATTAATATTGATTGATAAAATAGTTATAAATAAAATAATAAAAAACAATAAAACTAAGACAAAACATATTCAAAGAAGTCAAAATACTATTTTAGAACTTTTAAAGAATCTTATAAAATATATAATTATTACAGTAGCGGTAATATCTATCTTAAAATTATATGGAATTGATACAACTGCAATAGTTACGAGTATTGGTGCTTTAAGTGTTGTTGTTGGTTTAGCTTTTCAAGATGTTTTAAAAGATTATTTGGTTGGATTTTCAATAATTGCTGAAAGTCAATTTGCACTTGGTGAAATAGTTAAAATAAATGATTTTAAGGGTGAAGTTATATATTTAGGTCTTAAAACGACAAAAATAAAAGCACCAACAGGAGAGGTTAGAATTATATCAAATCGTAATATTTCTGAAATTACTAATTATAGCTTAGGAAAAACTTTAGCTACAATTGATATTTCAGTTGCGTATGAAGAAGATAATAAAAAAGTTGAAAAAGTTTTATCTGATTTAGCGTTAGAATTACCTAATTTAGTTCCTGAAATAAATGATAAAGTATCTTTAGATGGAATAAATGAACTTGCAGATTCATCTGTAATATATAGAATGTCTACACAAGTTAGAGAAAGAGATATGTTTTTGGTAAAAAGAAAAGTTAACAAAGAAATAAAACGTGTTTTAGATGAAAATAATATAAAAATTCCATATCCACAAATTGAGGTTCATAATGAATAATAATTATTGTGTAGGATCAAAAGTGATAATGAAAAAACCTCATCCATGTGGTGAAAATTTATGGGAAATAACAAGAGTTGGTGTAGATATTAAAATTAAATGTATAAATTGTGGTAGATCAATAATGATACCACGAGTTGAATTTAATAAAAAAATGAAAAAAGTAGTGGAGGATTAATATGAAAAATAATAATAAGGGTATTCATCCAGTCTGGTTTTTTATACTTCTTAGTTTTGTAACAATTTTGTTAAGTAGTATATTATCTATATTTAATATACAGGGAAATGAAATGACAATTTCCTTAGCAAATTATAAAACTTCAACTTCAGTGGTAGCAGTAGAATCTTTATTAAGTTTAGAAGGATTAAAATTTATTTTTGGAGAGGCAATTAATAATTTCTTAAAATTTATGCCGCTTGGGACATTGATAGTTGGACTTATGGGTATTGGTGTTGCAATAAAAACAGGATTTTTAAAATCAATATTTAAAAAGATTGCAGATGTTGTACCAAGAAAAACAGCATTTTTTATATTTTCATTACTATGTATAATAATGGGTTTTAATTCAGATTTAGCATATATAGTTATGATTCCAATAGCATCAATAATGTTTACTGAATATAAAAGAAGCCAGATGGTTGGTATGACTATGGCTTTTACTTCTGTAGCAGCAGGAGCAAACATTAATTTATTTATTACATCTATTGATTATAGCTTGATTGAACTTGCATCTCCAGCTGTTAAAATGATTGATTCTGATTATTCATATGGATATAGTGGTAATGTATATTTTATTGTCGTAGCATCTATTTTGCTTGCATTATTATTATCATATATGACTGATATAATATGTAGAACAAAACCTGTAAGAATAGGTGATGAAGAGTTAAAAGTAAGAGAAAGAGCTGATAAAAGAGGTCTTAGAAATAGTTTTATAGCATTTTCTATTTTATTAATAATATTTATTTATGCTATTATTCCAGGATTACCATTATCTGGCATGTTACTTGATAATTCACAAAAATTATATGTAAATAAATTATTTGGAGCAAATTCACCTTTTGTTAATGGTATTTTATATATTGTATCTTTAACATTTGCAATATGTGGAATAATATATGGTGTATCAACAAGACAAATAAAAGACGATAAAGATGCAGTAAAATATTTAAGTAATAGTTTAAATGGTTTAGGTGAAATGCTTATTTTAATATTCGTTGCATCTCAATTTGTTGCAATGTTTAAATATACAAATATTGGTGAAGTTGTAACATCTTTATTGTATGAATTTATTAAAAATAATGAATTTTCATTTATTGTATTAATTTTAATATCATTTGTTAGTATTGTTTTATCAGGTTTAACAGTTACATCATTATCAACAAAATGGTCATTATTTGTTCCTGGAATAATACCATTATTTATGAAATCTAATATTACACCTGAATTTGCAGGAGCAATATTTAGATTAGCAGCATCATTACCAAATATTATTACTCCATTACTTCCATATTTCGTTGTTTTTGTAGGATTTATTGGTTTATATAGTAAAGATGATTTTAATGTAAAAAAATGTTATAAGTTATTATTTCCATATTTCCTTGCAATAACAATATTATGGTTATTTATTATAATAGGTTGGTATGTTTTAAAGGCTCCAATTGGACCAAATATTTATCCAACAATATAAAGGCAAACTGTTGCCTTTTTTTTTAGTTTGTAATAAAATATGTATACTTCAAAAAAGGGGGAATTTCATAATGGATGATATAAGATTTAGTATTGTAAAAGCATCAAGTGAAGAATTTCAATCAATATTTTATAAAGCAATTTCTTGGGATAAAAAACATACTTTTTTTACATCAAAAATGCCTGATTATGATTCTATGTTTCCAATTATGGATATATTAGAAACAATTGTTATATGTTATAAAGATGATAAACCAATTGGATATGGTGAAATATTTACTGAAGTTAATGTTGATGGAATACAATTACTACTTTCATATATAATTGATCCTGAATATAGAAAAAAAGGATATGGAACAAAATTAGTAAAACAATTATTAATTTTGTGTGAAGAAAAGTATAAAAATATCAATGCAAAAGTTAAAGTAAAAATATTAAAGAAAAATTTACCTAGTATTTCTTTAATAGAAAATCTTGATTTTGATTTTGACTATTTTAATGATAAAGAAATCGTTTTTAAAAAGAGTCTCTAATCTTTTAAAAGAATAATTTATATGGTATTATATATATGTAAAAAGAAATGAGGTATAAAAATGAGTTTAACAGCAGGTATAGTAGGACTTCCAAACGTTGGAAAGTCTACATTATTTAATGCAATCACTAAAAAAAATATATTAGCAGCAAATTATCCATTTGCGACTATTGATCCAAATGTTGGAATAGTTACAGTTCCTGATTATAGACTTCAAAAGTTAGAAGAAATGGTTACACCAGAAAGAGTTGTACCAACTTCTTTTGAATTTACTGATATTGCAGGACTTGTAAAAGGAGCATCAAAAGGAGAAGGATTAGGTAATAAATTCTTATCACATATAAGAGAAGTAGATGCTATATGTGAAGTTGTACGTTGCTTTGATGATGAAAATATAACACACGTTGAAGGTAAAACAGATCCAATAAGAGATATTGAAATAATTAATTTAGAATTAATATTTGCGGATCTTGAAGTTATTGATTCAAGAATTGGAAAAATAGAAAAGAAAGCAATATCAACTAAGGATAAGCTTGCTCTTGCTGAAGTAGAATTATTAAAAAGAGTAAAAGAGGCTTTAGAAAATAATATTCCTGCAAGACATCTTGAATACAATGAAGATGAAGAAAAGATTTTAAAAGCATTTAACTTATTAACTAAGAAACCAATAATTTATATGGCAAATGTAAAAGAAGATGAAATAGTAACAGGTAATAATTATGTTGAAAAAGTAAAAGAATATGCATCAAAAGAAGGTGCTGAAGTTGTAATGCTTTGTGCAAAAGTTGAAAGTGAACTTAGTGAATTAAGTGATGATGATAAAAAATTATTTTTAGAAGATTTAGGAATAAAAGAAAGTGGTTTAGATAAATTAATAAGAGCAACATATTCATTACTTGGTTTAGCAACATATTTTACTGCTGGAGAAATGGAAGTTAAGGCATGGACTTTTAAAAAAGGTATGAAGGCTCCAGAATGTGCAGGTATTATACATAGTGATTTTGAAAAAGGATTTATAAGAGCAGAAGTAATATCATATGATGACTATGTTGAAAATGATGGAGAAAAAGGCGCTAAAGAAGCAGGTAAAATGAGACTAGAAGGAAAAGAATATGAAATGCAAGATGGAGATATATGTCATTTTAGATTTAATGTATAAAAAAAGGAATAACTAACGTTATTCTTTTTTCTTACAAACAAATAAATATACTATGCCACCCATAATAATAAATATAAAAACACATGAATAAATATATGTATCAGAACTTTTAATTATATAGTTTTCACTATTAGTTTTATATTCAGGTATATATAATCCACCAACATCGTCATTTTTATCTACTTTTGGTTTTCCTAAATTTGTAAAAGATAACATTAAACTTACTAATAAAGGAACAACTAAAAGTAAAATAAAGTATTTAAAAGCTTTCTTATTCATATATTCATCCCCAAACAACTAAAGTATAGCATTAAAAATAATAAAAATCAACATTTCTTTCTTTACATTATAAAACCAATTTGTTATAATACATTTGCGAGTATTAATTTACTCTCTGCCTAAGAAAATTAGGCCATTAGTCCAAAGGGAGGTGCAAGAAATGAAATATGAAATTTTATTCATTGTAAGACCTGATTTAGAAGAAAAAGCAATTAACGAAGTTGCTGAAAACTTAGAAAAGGTACTTGTTGATAATGGTGCTAAAGTTTTAAGTTCAAAATCACTTGGTCAAAAAGAATTAGCATATGAAATAAAAAAACATAAAAGTGGATACTATTTCTTAATTAATGTTGAATCAGATGTTAAAGCAATTAATGAATTTGATCGTGTTGCATTAATTAACGAATCAGTAGTTCGTCACTTAATCGTTAAATTAGATAAATAGTAAAGTAGGTGCAGATATGAACAAAGTAATGTTAATAGGTAGAGTAACTAGAGATCCAGAACTTAGATATACAGCTAGTAATATTCCAAGTACTAGATTTACGTTAGCAGTTAATAGAACTTTCCAAAATCAAAATGGAGAAACAGAAGCAGATTTTATAAATGTTGTTGTTTGGAGAAAACAAGCAGAAAACGTAAAAAAATATGTTTCAAAAGGAAGTTTAATTGCTGTTGAAGGAAGAATTCAAACTGGTAGTTATGAAAGAGATGGTCAAAGAGTATACACTACAGATGTAGTAGCTGATAATGTTCAATTTTTAGAAAGTAAATCACAAAGTCAAAACAGAGTAAATGATAATGTTACTCCAGCAGATTTTGCTTTTGATAATAATAGTGCATCAACTACTGATATGAGTGAAGAAGTTTTCTCTGATTTCGGTGATTCTATCGAAATTAGTGATGATGATATAGCTTTTTAATAAATAATAAATTTAAGAAAAGGAGGTATAACCTTGGCAGAATTTAGAAGAAAACGTAAGAAAGTTTGTCAATTATGTGCAGGAAGAGATTTAGATTATAAAAATGCAGATGACTTACGTAAATATATAAATGAAAAAGGTAAAATCTTACCAAGAAGAGTAACAGGTACATGTGCTAAACATCAAAGATATGTTGCTATGCAAATTAAAAGAGCACGTATAATGGCAATTTTACCATTTGTAAAATAAGGACATAAGTTCTTATTTTTTTTGAAAGGATATATGATGAAAGAAACAAAAGAAAAGAAAAAACAAAATTTACTTAGAAAAAAAGCAATTTTAGAATATAAAAAACATGTAGAAGCAGGTAATGAAATAAAAAGACTAAAAAAGCAATTTCAAAGAATATAAATAATAAGATACATAGGTATTTTATTATTTTTATTTTCTTCTTTTACTGACATATTTTATAAATTATAGTATAATATAATTACTTATATTGAAAGAAGGTTTTACTATGAAAGTTATATTCTTAAAAGATGTAAAAGGGCAAGGAAAGAAAGATGATATTAAAGAAGTAAAAGATGGATATGCACAAAATTTTTTGATAAAAAATGGATATGCAATTGCCTATACAGCTAGAAGTAATGAAATTTTAAATAGACAAATTGATGATAGAAATGAAAAAGAAAAAGAATTAATTGAAAAATGTCAAAAAGTAAAAAAAGAATTAGAAACAAAAGAACTAATTTTTAAAGTAAAAACTGGTAATCAAGGAAGAGTTTTTGGTAGTATTTCTACAAAGCAAATTGCTGAAGAAATAAACAAGTTTGGTTTTAAAATAGATAAAAAGAAAATAAAATTAGAAGAAAATTTAAGTACTTTGGGAACATTTATTGTAAAAATAGAGTTACATCCAAAAGTTATAATTGATTTAAAAGTTAAACTAATAGAGGAGTGATAAAATGAATAAAAGGGATATGCCATACAGTTTAGAAGCAGAACAATCTGTACTTGGATCAGCCTTTTATTCAAAAGAGGCACTTCAAAAGATATGTGATGAATTAGATAGAGAAGATTTTTATGTTGAATCACATATATTAATTTATGATGTTTTAAAAGAATTGAATGATCAAGGGACACCAATAGATATTACTATAGTAAGTGATCGACTTGAAAATAATAAGACATTAACTAGTGTTGGAAATATTGATTATCTTATAGAAATAATAAATTCTGTTCCAAATGCAGCAAATGTTGATTATTATATAAAAATAGTACATGAAAAATCTATATTAAGAAGACTTATAAAAGTATCTAACGATATATCAAATACATCATATACTTCAGATGAACCTGTTGTTGATATATTAGATAATGCAGAATCAAAAATACTTGATGTAGTAAAGAAAAGAAGAACTACTGAATTTAAGAGTATACAAGATGTAGTATTTAAAGCTCAATCAGATTTAGAAATGCTTTCTGAAAATAAAAATGAAATAACAGGACTTGCAACTGGCTTTTATGAACTTGATAAGTTGACAAGTGGACTTCATGAAAATGAGTTTATTATTATTGCAGCACGTCCTGCCATGGGAAAAACAGCTTTTGCACTTAATATGGCAACTAATATTGCAAAGCACACAAAAAAATCAGTCGCTATGTTTACTTTAGAAATGAGTGCTGAACAGCTTGTTAACCGTATGCTTAGTTCATTAGGCCAAATAGATTACTCAAAATTTAGAAATGGAAATTTTGATAATAATGATTGGAAAAAATTAAGTGAAGGGGTAAGTCAACTTGCTGATACAAATATAAAAATAGATGATACACCAGGTATAACTGTATCTGATATAAGAAGTAAATGTAGAAGACTTGCAGCATCAAAAGAAGGTCTTGCTCTTGTAGTAATAGATTACTTACAATTGATTTCAGGATCTGCTAGAAATGCTAATAATAGACAACAAGAGGTTTCAGAAATATCTCGTAGTTTAAAAATGATGGCATTAGAGTTACATGTACCTGTAATTGCCCTTGCGCAATTATCTCGTGCGGTTGAAGGTAGACCAGATAAAAGACCTATAATGAGTGATTTACGTGAATCAGGTTCTATAGAACAAGATGCTGATATAGTATCATTCTTATATAGAGATGATTATTATAATAAAGAGGCTATACAATCAGATGTAAGTATAAGTGAATTTATAATAGGTAAAAACCGTAGTGGTCCAACAAAAACAATAGAATTTTTATTTAAGGGGAATACAGTTACATTTGCAAACTATATGAAAGAAAGTGAGGAGTAATGGAGGTTTTTATGGAAAAGTTAAAGTCATATATACCAGTTTTTATTTCTCTTGTTATATCATTAATAATTATAGTTTTTATAGGAATCAATAATTCTAATTCTGATTCATATATAACAAAAGAAGTATATAATGTTTATTTAGATGGTAAACTTATTGGTTCAATAAAATCTAAAAAATCATTAGAAAATTATATTAATAAAGAACAAAGTAATTTAAAAAAAGAATATGGAGTAAAAAAAATATATGTACCTAATGGTATTGATATTGAAAAATGTTTAACACATAATCCAAAAATTGTTTCCGAGAAGAAAATATATAAAAAAATAAAAGAGAAAAAAGGTTTTACTATAAAAGGATATGTAGTTACTATAACTGATAGTAAAGGTAAAGAATTAAAAATAAATACTTTAAAGAAAAATTTATTTGATAAATCAGTAAATAAAGTAATTAAAAACTTTGTTGATTCTAAAAGCTTAGAAGATTATAAAAATAATAGTCAAAAAGAAATAGAAACAACAGGTAGTATTATTGAAAAAATATATATTGGTCAATCAGTAGCTATAAAAGAATCATTTATCTCAACAGATGAACAAATATTTTCAGATGAAGAATCGCTAACAAAATATTTATTATTTGGTTCATCAAGTACTGAAAAAGAATATACAGTAAAAGCAGGAGATACTATAGAATCAGTTGCATTTAATAATAAATTAAATGAAGAAGAATTTTTAATAGTTAATCCAGAATTTACAAGTAGTAAAAATTTACTTAGTATAGGTCAAAAAGTTAATATAGCACTTATTAACCCAATACTTAAAATGGTTGTTGAAAAACATATTGTAGAAGATATGGAAAAACCATATGAAACTATAGAAAAGGAAGATTCTAATTTAGCTGCTGGAACTACTAAAGTAGAAACAGAAGGTGTTAAAGGAGTTCAAAGAGTTACTGAAAAGATTCAGTATACAAATGGTGAGATAACTAAGTCAGTAATTGTTAAAGCTGATGTTACAAAAGAACCAGTAAATAAGGTTGTATTAAAAGGAACTAAAAAAAGTTATTATGGAAATTATGGAAATGTTGGTACAGGAACTTACATTGATACAGGTGGACAATGGGGTTGGCCAACAGCAAGTCCATACATAATTGAAAGTAGATTTAAATGGCGTTGGGGAAGGCTTCATGCAGGTATTGATATTTGTGTTGGAAAAAATTCTCCAATATATGCTTCAAGAGCTGGAACAGTAACATCAGTTAATAAAAACTGTGCTAATGTTGGTAGTTATGGTAGTAGATGTGGTGGTGGATATGGAAATTATGTAATAATTGACCATGGTGATGGAACTCAATCTATATATGGTCATATGTTAAATAATATTACAGTTTCTCCAGGTCAAAGAGTTTCAAGAGGTCAAGTTTTAGGTGGAATGGGATCAAGTGGTTCATCACAAGCAACCCATCTTCATTTTGGAATATATTATGGAGCGCCAATGCGTGGTGGAAAACCAGTAGATCCACTTACATTATTCTAATAATGAAAGTATGTGTATTATCAAGTGGTAGTAAGGGTAATTCAACTCTTATTACTACTAATGAAACAAAAATATTAATTGATCTTGGAACATCATCATTATATGTAGAAAAGGAATTAAAAAAATTACTAATAGATCCTAATGAATTAGATGGTATATTAGTAACACATATCCACGTAGATCATATAAAGGGGTTAAAAGTATTTGTAAAAAAATATAATCCAACATTATACGTTACAGAAAAGTTATTATACTTGCTAGAAGAACAAATAGGTAAATTCAATTATAAGTTATATGAAGATAAAAAAGCGTTTATAAAAGATATAAGAGTAGATGTAATAAAGACTTCACATGATGCAGGTGAATCGGTTGGTTTTATAGTAAATAATTCTGATAAAAGTATAGTTTATATAACAGATACTGGTTATATAAATAGTAAATATTATAATTCTTTAACTAATAAAAATGTATATATATTAGAAAGTAATCATGATGTAAAAATGCTTAGAGAAGGTCCTTATCCATATTATTTACAACAAAGAGTTTTAAGTGATAAAGGGCACTTATCTAATAAACAAGCTAGTAATTATTTAGCAAAATTTATTGGAAATGATACTAAAAAAATAGTATTTGCTCATATCAGTGAAAAAAACAATTCAGAAGAGAAAGTGCTAGAAACTTTTGAAGAAGTTATGAATGAAAATAATATAGATTTTCAAAATACAATGATTGCTAGACAAAATGAGGCAACAGAGGTAATAGAAATATGATAAAAATAATTACTGTTGGAAAAATAAAAGAAAAATATTTAAAAGATGGTATAAATGAATATCTAAAAAGAATGCAGAAATATACAAAGATTGAAATAATTGAATTACAAGATGAAGATTTTGATATAAATAAGACATTATTAAAGGAAAAAGAAAAAATAGAAAAATATATAAAAGAAAGAGATTATGTAGTAACACTTGAAATAGATGGAGAAGAATTAAGTAGTATTGAATTATCAAAAAAGATAGATAATATCATGTTAAATAATAGTGATATAGCATTTATAATTGGTGGTTCATATGGCTTGCACGATGACATAAAAAAAAGAAGTAATTTTGCACTATCTTTTTCAAAAATGACTTTTCCACATCAATTATTTAGATTGATACTATTAGAACAAATTTATAGATCTTTTAAGATTCTTAATAATGAAACATATCATAAATAAAAAGAAGTTATTTTATATTTTATATAGCTTCTTTTTTAGTTAATATAAAATTTAATTCTTTCATTTCATTAATATTTATTTCATCTTTACTATATTTAATAATTATATTTAATATATTTATTATATCCTTAATTATTTTAAGATGAATATCATTTAAATCTCTATTATTTAATAAATAATTCATTATTGTTATTGTCTCATTGACATATTTATCTTTAAAAGATTTATCAGTATCATATAAACTTGATACATTGTCTAATCTATCACATAATTTTATTGTTAAAGCTTTATCATCCATATTTTTCATTTTAATTGATAGATATTTTGTTTTTCCAAGATCCTTTTTTATATCTGGGTCATTAGTTAATTCTTTAACTAAATAAGCAATTTTTAACCCGAAAATACCTATTAATTCCTCAAATGTAGTATTAGTATCTTCTAGTGTATCATGAAGATATGAAACAGTTATATAATCTTCATAATCACTACTATTTATGTATTTTTTTATAATATTTGCAACATTAATAGGGTGTGAAATGTATTCTGTGCTTTTTTTATTTTTTCTTTTTTGACCTTCATGTTTTTTTGTTGCAAACATTAGTGCTAATTCTGATTTTGATAATATTTCTGGATATTTTTCTGCTTCTTTTCTTCTGATTTTTTCTCTATGATTAGATTTTTCTTCATTAAGCTGCATATCCAAATCTAAAGTTAAATTATAAGATTCTTCTATTTCAATGTCTTCATTACTGTATTTTTTATATAATGTGCCAATATATTCATCAATGTCATAACTTTTTTCAACATATTCAACAAAATATTTATCATCAGTTTTATTGTGACATATCAGAACATGTGAAAAATATTCCCTATCAATTTTGCTTAAAATGTTACATATTTCTTTTTTATTCATATTTACCACCTACCTATACTTGAATTATAACAAATATTTATTTATAATTAAAATATAAATAATTTATATTTACCATAACAGGAGGTTATTATGATTGATTTAGAATTATATAGAATATTTTATGCTGTCGCAAACAATAAAAATATTACAAGAGCAAGCGAAGAATTAAATATATCACAACCAGCGGTCACAAAGCAACTAAAAAAATTAGAAGATCAAATTGGATCTCCACTTTTTACAAGAACCAAAAAAGGTGTTTTATTAAATGAGTATGGAGAAAAAATCTATAAAAATGTAAAAAATGCTTTAATATTATTAGATGAATCTGAAAAAGAAATAAATGAGTGTAAAAAAAATAATAAAGGAACAATTAAAATTGGAATAAGTACGAGTTTAACTAGAAAATATTTGATAAAATATTTGGAAAAATTTCATAAATTATATCCAAATATAGTAATAACAATTAATACAGATCCATCAAAAGAATTAATAAAACAATTAAAAAACGGTATGATTGATATTATTATATGTAAAAAACCTACTACAGAAGATTTGGAATTAGATTATACAAAAGTTGATGAAACTAAATATATATTTGTAGCTAATGAAAATTATAAAGATTTATTAAATAAGAGAGTAAATATAAATGAACTTATTAATTATCCTATATTGCTTCAAAAATATCCATCTAATTCAAGAATTAGTGCAGATAGATATTTTAAGAAAAATAATGTTAAGGTAGAACCTAAACTTAATATAGGAAGTTCTAATTTGATTATAGATTTTGCATGTATTGGTTATGGTGTAGGGTATGTTACAAAATTGTATGCTCAAGAAGAATTAAAAGAAAAAAAGATATATGAAATCAATGTAGAACCAAAACCAGAAAATATAGAATATGGTATTATTAGGCTAAAAAATAATATATTACCATCATATTGTAATATATTAATTGATTATTTATTAAAAAATAAAATATAAAAGTCTATTTAGTTCTTGAAATACATCTTTATTTAAATTATAATTTAAATGGTGATAGTATGTTTCATAATGATTGGGATGAAATTTTAAAAGATGAAATAAATAAAGAATATTTTAAAGAACTTTTAAAAAATGTTAATGTTTTGTATGAAAAAAAGGTGATTTTTCCACCTAAAGAAGATGTATTTAATGCATTTAGATTATCTTATAAAGATGTAAAAGTTGTAATACTTGGACAAGATCCATATCATGGAATTGGTGAAGCACATGGTTTTGCATTTTCAACACTTAATACAAAACTCCCACCATCTTTAAAAAATATTTATAAAGAATTATATGATGATTTAGGAATTCAAAAAGATTATTCAAATGGTAACTTATTTCCTTGGGTAAAACAAGGAGTTATGCTATTAAACACAGGTCTTACTGTGGAAAAAGATAAACCAAATTCTCATAAAGATTTAGGATGGCATACATTTACGGATGCAGTTATACAAAAATTAAATGAAAGAGAAGATCCAATTGTATTTATATTGTGGGGAAATAATGCAAGAGCTAAAAAGCAATATATAACAAATAAAAGACATTTAGTAATTGAATCTGCACATCCATCTCCTTTTTCTGCACGTAATGGATTCTTTGGAAGTAAGCCATTTTCAAAAACAAATGAATTTTTAGAAAAAAATGGAAAATCAAAAATTAGATGGTAAAAAAAATTAGTGATTACACTAATTTTTTTATAACTTAAAATCTTTTATATTTTCATCATTTAGATCTTTTCCATCAAAGAAACTTTTTTCTTTATATTTTAAAATCATGCCAATAATATTATATGGAAATTTTCTAATCAATTTATTATATTCAACAATATTTTCATTATAATATTTTTTATAAGCTGCTAGTGATTCATCCATATCGTCAATATCATATGATAGTTTATTTAATTGATCAATATTATGTAATTCTTCATATTGTTTTCTTATAAAATTTATTTTACTTAAAGCTTCAGATAATTTTCTATCTAGTTCAAAACTACTTATTTCTTCATCTTTTAATTTTGTAATATCATCAACTATAGCTTTTTTAGTATTGATCTTTTCTTTAATAATATTATTCATTTCTAATAAACCATCAAATTTAGATCTTAATGTTTCATCTATCTTTCCTTCAACTTCATTTAATTTTATTATTGAATCTTGAAATTTGTTATAAATTATACTATAGAAAAATCCAATAATAGCAACGACTATAATAATTATTAAAAATATAATTGATCCACCCATAACTTCACCTTCTATTTTTATAAATTATAACAAAATAAAAGGAAACTTACAATCCTTTTAATGAAAAATCAGGACTATAGTTTACCTTTTCTTCAAATTCAACATAATTTAAATATATCATTAATATTATGTACCATTTTCCAGTTGTAGGATTACTTATAATTAAATGATCTCTTCCGGCTTCTTCAACTATTCCGTTAAATACACTATCTCTCCAATCATTTGAATCTGGAAAAGTTGCATAGAATTTCCCAAGTTTGCCTTTGTTTAATCTAAGTATATTTTCTATATAAGATTGTTCTAGTGGCATATCAATATTTGATGCTGTATTAGCATACTGTTGATTTGGATATCCTGATTGAGTAGGATATGTATTATTATTTGGAAAGTAATTATTGTTCATTTTATCATCCTTTCATATTAATATATATTACTATTTTTTAATAATATGTTTAATTTTCATAAAAATAATAGTATAATTAATTTGTTATAGAAAGGAATTAATATGATAAATATAGTTTTATTTGAACCAGAAATACCAGGTAATACTGGTAATATAATGAGAACATGTGTCGCAACTGATACAAAACTTCATTTGATTAAACCGTTAGGATTTTCATTAGAAGATAAATATATAAAAAGAAGTGGTACAAATTATATAGATAAATTAAACTATGAAGTTTATGAAAATTATGATGATTTTAAATCAAAGAATAAAGGTACATACTACTATTTAACAAGATATGGTAAAAAGCCACATACATCTTTTGATTATTCAAATAAAGATGAAGACATTTACTTGATTTTTGGAAAAGAAAGCACTGGACTTCCAAAGGAAATATTGAGAGAAGATCTTGATCATTGTATGAGAATACCTATGACAAAAAATGTAAGAGCACTTAATTTATCAAATTGTGCAGCAATTATGCTTTATGAAGTATTAAGACAACAAGATTACAGAGATCTATTAAGAAAAGAACCTCATAAAAGTGAGGATTATATTATTGAAGATTAATTTGTAAAATAAAAGTATAATTAGTTGACAATAATTTAAAAAAAGTTTATGATATTAGTATGATAAAGTGAGGAGGAAAATAATATGATGAATTTAATACCATTTTTGGCTGATGCTGGTACTTGTGATGCACCAGAAATATTACCAATTTTGTATTATGCAACAAAAGTAGTTACAATACTTCAAATAGCAGCACCAATAGCATTAATTATATGGGGAACAATAGATTTGTTAAAAGGAATTATTGCAGGTGATGAAAAGAAAATATCTGCTGCTAAAAAACCATTTATTCAAAGATTAATTTCAGCAGTAATTATATTCTTAATTCCATGGATTGTTAACTGGGCAATTGATTTATTTGTAAGTGATACTGTAAACTGGAAAGCATGTTATAGCAAAGCAAGAGATGCTTCTGGATTATCAGGTGTTTCATCAAAACCTGATTCAGTTAAAGGCGTAAATAAAACAACAGGTCAAACTCCATAAGGTGTTATACTATACGATATTATTTCGTATGGTTTTTTTTATTTATTCTTAATAACTCTTTAAAAAAATACTATATTATGATACAATTATTAATAATAGTGAATGGAGTTGAACATATGAAAAAGAAAATAATGTTTTTAGGGGTTTTATTATTAAGTTTTGTTCTAAAAATTGATGGAGTATATGCAAAAACATGTGAATATGAAATGTATCCAACTTCTTATTATATGAATGGTACAAAAGTAGAATCGATTAAAATGCAAAAAAATCCAACAATGAAAGTAAAAGTTGTGTATAAAAATGGAACATCGGCTAAAGTTACAGTTTCATCATCTTTAGCAAAAAAATTTGAAAAATCATTTAGTATAGATAGTAATTTAGCTATTAGTTTGAATGATGGAAAATGTCCTAAATATATTAAAGTTTCTACGACTGGAACAGCAGAAAATGTTAAAAAAGGTACAGACTTTTTTAAAATGGTAGATAAACTTTTAACAAAAGATTCAGGAGCAACAAAGAAAAATAATAATAATGCTGTTGCTAAAGAAGTTAGTGGATGGATTCCTGCAGCATTAGTGAAAAATGATGGTAAAGTAGATAATGATGCTGCAACAACATTAGCAAATTATATAATATCAAAGCAAGCAATCGCAGTTACTAATGCATCAATGCCTAGTAGTTGTTCTTCATCAAGTGCTGATATGTCGACTTATGGAATTACAACTTTTGATACGTTTTTAGGTTATGTTAGTGGTAATTATTCAAATAGAGTTGAAAAAGATAAAAATATGACCAAAACTTGCTGGGATGCAAGATTTAAATATGTTAGTGCAATTAACAATGCTAATATGGTAAAATCAGAAATGGAAAAAACAAACCCAGATGTTATCAACAGAGTAAAATTGACTAATCAAAGTTGGACAAGTTTAGAAACAAATATAGAGAGAGTAACAAAGGGTTCAAAATATTTTTCAGATCAAAAAACACTTGAACAAACTGAAAGTAAACAGCAAAATGCTGCAGGTGATTATTGTTATTTTTATTGTGAGAATACAAAATGTTCTAATCAGACAAATTCAATTGCAAAGACAGAATGTGTTAAAGCATGTAACAATAATGAAAAGAAAAAATGTGATCAATCATATGATACATGTAAAAATGTTGGTTCTTCAGAGGCACAAGCACAATGTATAAAAGGAAAATTACAAGAAGCTGGACTTGATCCAAGTTATACTGAAACAAGAACAGAAGAAATGAATAAAATAAATGAAGAAATTCAAAAACTTAGAACTCAACTTTCAAAAGTTGATAAACCTTCATTAAATATAAACTTTAATTCTGAAGGATATAGAGTTCAATGTTCTGATGTAGCTTTTTTACATATATTTTGGGTTATTATTGAAGTTTCAGCTCCAATTTTAACAATTTTAATGGGAAGTATAGATTTTATTACTGCAATTATTGCATCAGATGAGAATAAAATGCAAAAAGCTAGAAAAAAGTTTCCAAAAAGATTACTTGCTGCAATATTGTTAGCATTATCATTTTATATAATTTCTTGGCTTTTAACATTTACATCAGATTCAAATGTTAATGATACTTCATTAATTAAATGTATAGTATCAGGACAATAAAATAGGAGGTAAAATATGGAAGAGGTTTTTAGAAGTATAGGTGTTACTATTTGTGGTTGGATATACCCTTTAATTCCACCATTATATGGCGTTTTCTATGATTTAGCGAATGGTCAGTTTTTTACTGAAACAACAATTAATACATTATCTAATAACTTATATGTTTTAGTAAGTGTAGTAATGCTATTTACATTTGCAGTTACTTTAATAAAATCAATAGTTAATCCAGATATGTTAACAGATAACAAAAACGGGACAACAGCATTTATTAAAAGAGCCGGGCTATCATTGGTATTGATTGTAATAATACCTTTAGCTTTTGACCAAATGTATAAAATACAAGGTGAAATATTAAAAAATAACTTGATTGAAAAAATAATAGTTGGATATAGTGGTGATGCATCAGTAGGTTCCATAGCAAAAAAAAGTAATGCTGGACAAGTTCTTGCAGCATCTGTTTTAGTTGATTTATTGTATCCAAAAGAGGGAGCAACAACAAGTTCTGGGGAACAATTACAACAAAATTATAATTTAATGATTACATCTGATATAAGTAAAATAAAAGATGTAGGTAAATATATAAATGAAAAATATTCTCCAACCGGAGATGAAGATGCATCAGATGACGAAAAAGAATATGTTTTTGAATTTCAAAATTTAGTTTCAATTATTGCTGGTGGATTTATCTTATATATGCTTGTGTTATTCTGTTTAGATATGGGTGTTAGATTAATAAAATTAGGATTACTTGAAATAACAGCACCTGTCTCTGTAATTGCTTACATTTATAAAGGAACAGGAAGTTTAAAAGATTGGACTAAAGAAGTTTTTTCAACATATGCGCAAGTTTTTGTAAAAATAGCAGCTCTTTCAATTGTTATATTTGCCCTTCAGAATATTGATACATTTATGCAAGGCTTAGATACAGATCATCCATGGCTTGTTAGAGTATTTATAGTAATTGGTTTACTTACACTTGCTCATCAATTGCCAGATTTAGTTAGTAGTTTATTTGGCATGAAATATAGTCCAAAAGGTGGTATAAAAGGCAGACTTTCAAATATGGCAGCAGTAGGTGGAATAGCTGCAGCTGCATGGGATCAAGCTACAGGTAAGGTAAAGAGTATAGGAAAGGCACCAATAGGTGCAGTAACTGCATTAGGTGCAGGAGCTGCAGCTGGGGCTGGCAAGTTAACAAAAATGGGAGCTAAAAAGATAGATAATCTTACAGGAAATAAAATATCAGATATGGCATCTAGAGTTAGAGGCGGTACAATTGGAAGAGGCATGGCAGTAGCTGCATCAGGAATAAAAGCTGGTGGTGGAAAGAAAACTGTAGATGCCATGAAAGAGGCTTATGGTAAGGAATTTGCAGGCGAAAAATGGGTTCAAGAACAAAATCGTACTAAACAAATTTCTGATAGCGCTAAGGCTGTTGCAAAAACTGCAACAGGTGTATATGATGCAAGTGGTAATATAAATGTTCCAGCATTTAATGCAGCAGGAAGAAATGCAGTAAGTACAACTACTAATGCATTCAATGAACAAGTTAAAAGTGGTGTTATAAAGAAAGATAATGCTGCAGTAGCAGAAAGAATGAATACTGCAAGACATAAAAATATGGTTGCAGAGCATGATCAAACAGCAATTAATAATATTCTTAAAAATTTACAAACTGCTGCTAGTTCTACATCAAATGATTCTGCAAAGAGACAAATTAATGATTTAGCATTAAAGGTATCAAATGGTGGATTAAGTGCTTCAGATATAGCAACAGAAATGTCAAAAATTAAAATATATTCTTCAACTGGTTTAGGAGGCGGCGCAAGTGATGCAATATCAGCCGGAATGCAAACAGCTATTAATCAATTAGCAAATTCTATAGATGCGAGTGCAAATGGTGGTCAACTATCAAGTTTACAAGATTATGATAAATTAGTTGCAAGTACAGCAGCATCTTTATCAAAAGCTGAATCAACATATAATTCTATGCTTGAAGTCGTTGGTGAAAAAGAAAAGGCTGCAATAAAGGCAACAGTTGCCGTTGGTAAAGAATTATCTAAAGAGCAATTAAAATAATAAAAAGGAGTGTGATATATAGTGAATTCATATTTAATACCAGCAAATTCAAAATCTGGTACATTGATATTTGGAGTTTTTAGAACAATAGATTTAATAATTTTTGCGACAGGAATAGTAGTTTCATTCTTCTTATTGCTTATTGTTTCTCCATCAACAATGGGTGGTGCAGTATTTTGTTTATTACCTGTTGCGACATGTTCAATACTGGTTATTCCAGTTCCGAATTATCATAATATATTAATTGTTTTAACAGAACTTATATTGTTCTTCTATCAAAGAAGAAACTATAAATGGGAAGGTTGGTGCTATAAAGATGAGTACAAATAGTAATAGTTCAGTTTATACTGAAAACTGGATAACAGTAAAATCAATAGAGAATAATTTAATTTTACTTGATAATAAAAAAATGGTTACAGGTGTAAAAATACAACCTAAAAATATATTTATATTAGATGAAATGACTCAAGCAAGTATAATTGATTCATTAAAAACATTTTACAATCTTATAGATTATGAATTCTGGATTGTAATAGCAGATAGACCAGTTGATATAAATATATATATATCACAATTACAATTACAATTAAATGAAACACAAAATCCTGTACTTAGAAAATTAATTTTTGATGATATTTCAAAAGCTGAAATGTTTATAAATAATGATGTTGTTGATACAGAATTCTTTATATTATTTAAAGATGATAATACAGAATCAATGCAAAAGAAGGTTAGAAATTTAATTAACAATTTGGCATCATGTAGTTTAATAGCATCACAAACATCTAATGAGGATTTAAGAATGATTATAGATAATTTCTTAAATGGAGGATTAAAATTTGAGAATAGGACGGTGATTTCATAATGAGTTTAAAAAAAGAATTAGCGCCAAAAGGTATGACATTTAATATGAATGATTTCTTTATTAGTGATAAATATGCAACTATATTAACAGTTGTATCATATCCTAAATATATTGCACCAGGATATTTATCAAATTTAACGACAGGTTTATCTGGTGTTAAAATTGTTATAAAACATATCCCAGTAGCATTTGAAATTGTATCAAAAATGCTTAATAAACAATTAATAGAATTAAAAGATAAATATCAACATGAAAATGATCAAACAATGCAAGAAAGATTAAGACAAGATTATGAATCTCTTGAAAGTTTTATTAAAGTTATAACAACAAATCAATCAAAAGTATTTGATTTCCAATTACACATTATGATTACAGCAAATACAAAGGAAGAATTAGAACAAAAGAAACTTCAAGTAAAATCTGCAATGGAAGCAATGGAAATGAGAGCTATTCCATTAAGATTTGAACAAGAAAAGGTTTTAAAATCATGTCTTCCAATATTTGAAAAACAAGATATTGAAGATAGAATTGGAACACCAATTCCTTCTCCAACACTTGCAGCTATGTATCCATTTGTGTTTGATAGTATTAAAGACCAAGGTTTATCATGTCTTTTAGGTGTTGATTTTTCTGGAGGTATAATTTTATTTAATCAATTTTTATACCAAATAAAGAAAGAACATAATAGAAATAATGCTAATATGATTATATTAGGTACATCTGGTAGTGGTAAATCTACAGCTGCTAAACTTATTTTAAGATCACATATAAGAAATCAATATAAAATAGTTGCAATTGATCCTGAAGGTGAACTTGAGGATATGACTAAGCTATATGATGGTGATTTTATTGATTTAGGTCGTGGTGGAGAATTTGGAATGATAAATCCATTAGAAGTTGTATTAGATGCTGATGAAGAGGAAACAAATAGAGGTCTTGGATACTCTGTACTTGCTAAAACACTTCAAACAGTAAAAGCATTTTTAAAATACTATGATCCATCAATTGAAGAAGATGTATTAACATTATTTAATGAAGTTGTTGTTGAAACATATCAAAGATTTGGTATAAATGTTAATACAGATTTTACAACATTAACATCAGCTGATTATCCAACATTTAGTGATGTTTATAAAACTATTCGTGGTAGAATTTTATCTTATGGTGAAGCTACTCATGAAAGAGATATAATGGAAAAACTTGAAATAAAAATTAGACCATTAACATTTGGAGGACTTGAACATTATTTTGATGGACATACTACAATTTCTCCAAAATCAAACTTTATAGTATTCAATATTAGAGAATTAATGAATGCTGAAAAAAATATAAAAAATGCTTTATTCTTTAATATTTTGAAGTATGCATGGGGATTATGTTTAGATACATCAATTAATACAATTTTGATGGTTGATGAAGCTCATACTTTACTTGGAAGTGGAAACCAATTAGGCGCAGATTTCTTAGCAAATGTACAAAGAAGAGCTCGTAAATATAATTCAGGTTCAATAATAATTACTCAACAACCTAGTGACTTTGCGGCTCCTGATGTATTAATGCAAGGAAAAGCAATATTTGATAATGCTTCATATTATTTAGTTATGGGACTTAGAAAACAATCTGTTGAAGATTTATCTAAGTTAATAGATTTAAATGATAATGAAAAAGAAAATATTAAAAGATATAATCAAGGTGAAGCTTTATTTGTATGTGGAAGTAAACGTATGCAAATAAGTATTATAGCTACTGATTCAGAATTAGATTCATTTGGATCAAAAGGTGGACTATAATTTAGAAATTTAGAATCGGAAATCGGGTGGTAAAATGGAAGATGATGTAATAGAAGAATTAAATGATGGAATTGAAGGTGAAGTATTAGATTCTAATACATCATCTTTTACTAATGGATCACCAAAACCTAAAAAAACAGTAAAAGAAAAAACCGGTAATACTGTGGAAAACTCTGGAAAGGTAGTTCAAGGTACAGGAAAAGCTGTTGAAACAGCAGGTACAGCAGTAAACGCTGCAGGTAAAGGAATGGAAGCTGCTGGTAAAACAGCTGAGGCTGCCGGAAAAGGAGTAGAAGCAGCTGGTAAAGGAGCACAAGCTGCAGGAGATGCAATATCAGCAGGTGGTCAAGCTTTAAGCGCAATACCATATGTAGGAACGGCGTTAGGTGGAATTGCAAATGCTGCTGGTAAGGGAGTTAAAGCAGCAGGTAAAGGTGCAGAAGTTGCTGGAAAAGGTACACAAAAAGCAGGTAAAGCAGTTAATAACGCTGGTAAAAAAACTCAAGATACTGCTAAAGGTATTAAAAAAACAGGAAATAAAATTAATAATAAAGGAAAACAAATTTCAGATACTGGTAGTAGAATAAAAGGATCTTCAAAAAAAGGTAGAATAAGTAATAATCCGTTAGGATCAAAACTAGAATCAAATACTGATGCAAATAATTTTACAGATAAAGCTAAAAAATTTATAAAAAAAAGAAGAGAATCTGCAAAACAAGAATTACAATCAATTAGTAGTACTGCAAGTGGAAATATAGGATTTTCAGGAAAAATAAAAAAATTTGGTAAGCTTCTTAAATTATATGTTTTATTAGGGTTATTATACATAGTTTTAACGGTAATACTTATATATATAATTTTTAGTCCTATACTTGATGCTATACAGTGGCTTGATGATAATTGGGATTCAATATCAACAACTGCTGAAAAAACAGGTAACTTTTATTCTGGATTTGGATGTCAGGATTCAAAAGAAGCTTTCTTCGAAGAATTAAATTATTTATATGGAGAATATGATGAACAATTAGATGTACCTCTTATTATGGCAACATTATTTTATAAAGAGCGTGAAGGGTATGATACTAAATATGGTATTAATCCAGTTAATGATACTGGTGATTTAGATGAACTTAATACTCAAACATTAGCTAAAGAAGCTGCATCATTTTTGAAATCTAAATATAAAGATATGTATGAAACTCTTGATACAGATAGTAAAAATTATACTATTGGTAAAATTTATAGACTTAGAAAACTTGCTAGAAACCAACTTGATACATCATTATTTGGTACTGGTGGATTACCTACTGAAGAGGAAGAAGTTTCACTTAGCGAATTTTTAGAACGTGTTCAAGATAGAATGGGAGATGATTTATATCAATTATTTCAGGCTATTCCATCATCTTTAACAGGGTTCCCAGACTTTTTTAAAAAAGTTTATGAATTATTATCTATAGCAGATGGTTCAGAAACATTAGCCACAACATCATTTGGAAATTGGTCAGAAACTTCAACAGCACTTACAAAATTATTAAAAGAATCAGTTTTGACAGGATTAGAATTTGGTAATTTACATTATGCTGATGGAGAATTTAAAGTAACAATTTATAAGTATGATTATAATGAAGATAATTACAAAAAGTACTTGAAAGATTACTATATTCCAACAATGCCTGAGTTTTCAGAAGATGTAGGTGGACTTACAGGTACTGCAAAAGAAAATGAAATAGATAGAATAATAAATGATATCTATGAATATTCAGATGAATTTAAAGATATTTATGGATATGTTCAAATAGGATCAGCTGAAGAGTATGATGAAGAATGTGTAGGTAATGTTCCAGAAGCTGTTGTATCAAGTTTAACACAGCCTGTTAAATCAGATTCATTTAGCTTTAGTGGATCATCTGCCTATGGAATAAGTGATGGTGTTACAAATAATGGTGTTGATTTAAATAGTTCATCAGCAGGAGTAAAGGATGGAGACAATGTTTATGCTGTAGCAGCAGGAAAAGTAACTGAGGTTGTATCAAATATTAATTGTAATACTGCATCAGATGCTTCTTGTAGTTCATTAGGAAATTATATAAAAATTGAACATGAGATAAAAACTGATGGAAAAACATATAAGATATTATCAATATATACTAACTTAAAAGCAGGTAGTATTAGTTTAAAAAAAGGTAAATCAGTTAAAAAAGGAGATGTAATAGCAAAAGTTGGTAATACTGGAGATGCAAGTGAAGCACAACTACATTTTGAATTACATGATTTAAGTGATGGCGATACAGCTTTAAATCCAACAAATTTATTTATAGAATGTACTGTTTCATCTGGTGAATTAGTTGGTAATAGTAATGAAGAAAAAATATGGTTCTATTTAACTAGGATAGCTAAATTTTCAAAAGTGCAAGCTGCTGGAGTTTTAGGTAATTTACAATCAGAGTCAGGTTTTGAACCTCAAATTGTTCAAGGTGATACTCCTATTTCTGAAGTAAGTTATAATTATACAAAAAAAGTTGATAAAAAAACTATATCAAAAACAGATTTTATTAAACATGGACCAGGTGGCGGAGGATATGGTTTAGCTCAGTGGACAACTTATGGAAGAAAAGAATTATTATATAATAAGCATTCGAAAAAGAAAACAAGTATTGGAGATCTTGAAATGCAGCTAGAGTTCTTAGTTGAAGAGATGAATGGAGATCCAGGACAATGGCTTACTATGTCAAGAAAAAAGGAATGGTTTAATGCAAAGACCCCATATGAATCTGGTATGTTATATTGTAGATATTTTGAAAGACCTGCTGATTTATATCAGCCATCTAGAGGTGAACAGGCAAAAGCAATATATAAAAAATACAAAGATAAAAAATATGAATCAAATATTAGTATGGATAATATTTCAAGTAATGAAGGTAATGTATCCGATAAAAGAAAGAAAATGGTTAGTTATGCAAAAAGCTTTGTTGGACACCCATATGTATGGGGTGGAACTAAGTTATGTGAAAATTGGACAAAAAAATCTGGTTGTGGTGTAGATTGTTCTGGATTTGTGCAAGCAATATATAAACATTTTGGATATGAAATATCTAGAACAACAGATGAGCAAATTAATGATGGTAAAAAGATAAAAGAATCACAATTAAAACCAGGAGATTTAATACTATATGAAGGTCACGTTGCAATGTATATAGGTAATGGTGCTATAGTCCATGCCTCAAATAAAAAAGATGGTGTAAAAATAACTGATAATTATAAATATAGAGATCCAATTAGCTATAGACGAATAATTAATGATTAATAATAAAAATAAGTATTCAAAAATACTTATTTTTTTGTTATAATTAAATATAGAATAATTTACTGGAGATGAGTTTATGAAGTTAAAATTAAGAGCAAGTAAAAATGATCTAATTGCATTTGGTTGTGTAAGTGTATTTTTACTATATATAATTGCTTTATGTATATTGAATGTTAATTCTTTAATAGCAAATGGAGTACCATCTGGATTAAATCCATTTGGAGCTTTTATGCCTAGATATATAGTTCCAACTTTAGGTATATGGGTTGCTGCTATTGCGACACTTATTGGTTCTTCATCATCATATTTTTTCACATTTGAAAAAGGATTTGGATATACTAGTGAAAAGAAAGAAAATGGTTATTCAAGATGGGCAAAAGCTGATGAAATAAAAAGATTTAAAAGTGTTGAAAGAGTACCTTATTTAGATAAAGAGGCAAAGGCTGGTGGGACACCACTTGTATATGATAAAGATGCTGCCTATGTTGATAATGGTGAAAATCATACATTAGTTATAGGTGCAACAGGTTCAGGTAAAACAGCTGGTATTATTAACCCAACTGTAAAAATGCTTATGAAGGCAAGAGAATCAATGATTATATCAGATCCAAAAGGTGAGATATATGAAGATAATTCAGGACTTATGAGAGAACTTGGATATGACATAATAATTCTTAATTTCCGTGATCCACAAAAAGGTAATTGTTGGAATCCATATCATTTACCTTATAAATATCAAAAGGAAGGTAACTTTGATAAAGCAAATGAACTTTTAAATGATTTATCAACTAATATAGTTGTTGATGGACAAGGACAGGATCCATTCTGGCAAGATTCAGCAGCAAGTTATTTAACAGGTTTATCACTTGCAATGTTTGAAGATGCAAAGCCTGAAGAAATAAATATTAACACAGTAAATTTAATGATGACAACAGGTGAAGATAAATATGGTGCTTCAAATTATTTAAAAGAATATTTTAATGCAAAAGACCCTGCATCTCCTGCTTGTGTAAATGCTCTTGGTACAGTTAATGCACCTAATGACACAAAAGGTGGTATAGTATCAGTTTTAAAACAAAAAGTAAAGACTCTTGCTGTTACTAAAAATTTATCAGAGATGCTTTCTAAAAGTGATTTTGAGATGGATACAATTGGTGAAAGACCAACCGCAGTATTTATGATTATACAAGATGAAAAAACTACATATCATTCACTTGCTACCATATTTGTTAAACAATGTTATGAAGCTTTAATAAATGTAGCTCATCAACATGGTGGAAAACTTCCTGTAAGAGTAAATTTCTTACTTGATGAGTTTGCCAACATGCCTAAATTTAAAGATATAACAACAATGGTTACAGCAGCGCGTTCAAGACAAATAAGATTTACATTTATAATTCAAAACTTTGCGCAATTGAAACAAAATTATGGTGATCATGATGCTGAAACAATTCGTGGTAACTGTGGAAATTTAATATATTTATTAACAGGAGAACTTTCAGCCTTAGAAGAAATTAGTAAATTATGTGGAGATAAACTTGTAAGAGTAGGTAAAGATAAGAAAGAAGAAACAAGACCACTAGTTACTGTCTCAGAACTTCAAAGAATGAAGGATAATGAATTTATTTTAATAAAACAAAGGTGCGCTCCATATAAAGGAAAGTTAAAAAAGGATTATGAAACTGATTTTGGTTTTGGTGTTGGAACAGAACATTATGGTAAGAATGTAATATATCCACAAAGAGAGATGGAACCTATAAAAACATTTGATATAAAAGAATTTGTAAGGAAACAAAAACAGGAAAAATTAAAAAATGCCGGTATGAATCCTAGTTCAGGTGCATCAAATCCTGTTGGTGGAGGAAGTCCATTTCCACCATCATTTCCTAATATGAATCCAAATGATTTTGATTTAGATAAAATGATTAAAGACATAGATGCTAAAATTGCAGAACTTGAAAAAGAAGAAGAAGAGGAAAAGAAAAAAGCTGCTACTAAACAGCAATCTATGGATGATACTAAGGTATTAGGTGGTTCAAAAGAAGAAGGAATAAAACCTAATAAACCAAGTTTAGATGAAACTATTCAAATGACTCCAATAAATGAACTTAATACACAAAAACCACAAAGTGATGTTATAGATAGTAAAATGATTAATTTAAATGATTTTTCATTAAAAGAAGAATCAAATGTAAAAAAAGAAGAAGAAAAGAAGGAAGATAGTCCAATTGTTAACAAAAAAGAAACAAATAATATTTTAAATAGTGATACAAACGATTATGATGATTTTTTTGATGATTTCTTCTTTGAAGAGTAAATTTGTTTAAACAAGTTTACTTTTTTTTCATATTATATTATATCTGGGGGTATATTATATGAAAAATATTGAATCTAAAAACTTAAGTCCTAATTATGAAATAATAGATATTAGAAGTCAAATAGAATATAGTAAAGGTCATATTTATAATGCTAGAAATATAGATATGAATAAATTACTTAATGAGCATGATAAATATTTAGATAAAAGTAAAACATATTATATATATTGTTCTTTTGGAAATAAAAGTAAAAAAGTATGTGAAATGCTTACATTACTTGGATATGATGTGATTAATGTATATGGTGGTTATGATAGTTTTAAGTAAAAAAATAAGATTTTTATAAATATCTTATTTTTTTTTGGTATAATAATAAAGGAGGTAAAATATGGAACAATTTATAACGGATTTAGTATCTTCAGTTACAAATGTTATGGGAAAATTAGGAATATTTTCAGGAATATTATTAATAATGTTAGAATCTATGATACCTGTTTTACCACTTGCGGTATTTATTGCATTAAATATAATTACATTTGGTAATCTTATAGGTTTTATAATATCATGGTTATCTACAATTATTGGATGTATGCTAATGTTTTTTATATGTAAAAAACTTAAAAATTGGTTTGATAAAAAATATAAGGATAATGAAACTGTAAAAAAACTAAGAAAAAAATTTAATGATATATCTTATTCAAGTTTAGTATTAATTATGGCAATACCATTTACACCAGCATTTGCGGTTAATATAGCAGGTGGTTTATCTGATATTGAACCTAAAAAGTTTTTTGCAGCACTATTTGTTGGTAAATTACCAATGATATATTTTTGGGGATTTATAGGAAAAAGTTTTCTTGAAAGCATGACTGATGTAGCAACTCTAGTTCAAATATGTGTAATGCTTATACTAGCATTATTAGTTTCTAAAGTTGCGAATAAATTTCTTAAATTATAGAAAGGAAGTATTATGGAGTATATTATAATTGGTTTATTAATATTAATAGTAATATTAGTAACAGTATCTTTAATGAAAAATATAAATGAAGGTAACATTACAGAAAGACTTGGAAAGTTAGAAACAGGATTAACTAAAGAATTAGGTGAATTTAAAGTTGATATAAATAAGAATTTGGTTACTGATTTTAATGAACTTAGTGAAAGAATCGATAAGAGGTTAAATTTAATTAATGATAGAGTTAATGAAAGATTAGATGAAAATTTTGAAAAGACAAATAAAACTTTTACATCTGTACTAGAAAGATTAAGTAAAATAGATGAAGCTCAAAAAAAGATTGATAGTTTATCAAATGATATAGTTTCTCTTCAAGGAATTTTAACAGATAAGAAAAGTAGAGGTATATATGGTGAAGTTAATTTAAACCATATTTTATCAAGTGTATTTGGAGAAAAGAATGATAAGGTGTATAAAGTTCAGTATACATTTACAAATGGTTATATAGCTGATGCTGTATTGTTTGCACCTGAACCACTAGGAGTAGTTGCAATAGATTCTAAGTTTCCACTTGAACACTATAGAATAATGGTTGATAAAAAATATAGTAATTCTGATAGAGAAGCGGCTGCAAAATTGTTTAAAATTGATGTAAAAAAACATATAGATGCAATTTCTAGTAAATATATTATTCCAGGAGTTACAAGTGATCAAGCAATAATGTTTTTACCAGCAGAAGCAATATTTGCTGAGATAAATGCATATCATAGCGATTTAATAGAATACGCATACAAAAAGAGAGTTTGGATAACATCACCTACAACATTAATGAGTACATTAACAACAATACAATTAATTATTAAGAATTCTGAAAGAGATAAATACACTAAAATTATTGGTCAAGAATTATCAAAACTATCTGTTGAATTTTCAAGATATAAAGATAGATGGGACAAGTTATCAAGAAGTATTCAAACAGTTAGTAAAGATGTTGAAGATATTCATACAACAACAGATAAAATCACTAAAAGATTTAATAGTATAAATAGTGTTGATTTTGATAAAATAGGAATAGAGTAAAAGAAAAAGGTATCATTTGATACCTTTTAAAATATAATAAATGTTATTATTCCAACTATAAAGCAATATATTGAAAAATATATTAATTTTCCTTTTTTCATAATATCTATAAATAGTTTAGCAGCAAAATAAGTAACAAATCCAGCAGCTATCATACTTACTAAATATGGAATAAATAATTCATTTAAATTTCCAGCACTAATTAAATCACTAACACCAAGTGCCATACTTGCAACACTAATTGGAATATAAAGCATAAATGAATAATTAATAGCAGTTTCTCTGTTTAAATCAGATTTCATACCACCAACTACTGTAGCACCACTTCTGCTTATACCAGGTAAAAGTGCAATTACTTGAAATAATCCAATTTTTATAGCATCTTTTATAGTCATATCTTTCTTTGTTTTAGATCCTTTAATATCTTTAATCACATAAAGTAATAAAGCAGTTATTATAAGCATTAATCCAACTAATTTTGTTGTAAAATATTTTTCAATAAAGTCTTTTACAAATAATCCAAGTAAAGCCGCTGGTATAGTACCAACTACAATAAGCCATGCATATTTATAATTTGTTTCATACTTTTTTTCTTTAGTCTTTAAGAACATAAAAAAGTCTTTTATAATAGAAATTATTTCTTTTCTATATAATATTAATATAGCTATTAAAGACCCAAAATTAACTACTATTTCAAAATTCATGTCACTTAATACTTCACTATTAAATAATGATTTAAATATTCTTAAATGACCAGACGATGAAATAGGAAGAGGTTCAGTAAAACCTTGAATAATACCTAAAATTACATATTTAAAAAATAACATTTTATCACATCCTTATTATAATTATATACTAAAATTTAAAAATAATAAATACAATTATGTAGGTGATGTAAAATGCCATTTAGGATATTTTGGTTTTTATTTGGATTTGGTTTAACTGTAATAAGTTGTTCATATATAATTATTTATTTAAATTTACTTAATATTGGGTATAATTTTTTTGATTATGTAAAATTTATTAGTAGACGTATAGAATGTTTAAATTTAATTTTAGGTATTGTAATTATGTTACTTACAATACTCATAGATGGAGGAAAAAATGAACTATATTTATGATATAACCCTTAATTTTAATAAGAGTAATTTATATGAATTTTATGAATGGTGTGAGGATGATTGTCCTGAATTTGTATTGAAAATACCTGCATTTAAAGTTGATAATGAAACATTTAAATCTTTAAAAAATGATTCTATTATTTTATGTAAAGAAATTTTAGAAAAATTATATGATAAGACAGAGATTTATTCTCCTAGTTCAATAAAGTTAATTAAATATTCAGCATTATTTATATGCGAATATGATGTTGTTGCAATTGAATTTGATGAAAATGGTAAAACATTTATGAAAAGTAATTTAAGTTTAGATGAAGAAAACGATGTTTTAGAAATATCTAAGGATTTTAAATATACTATTTTAAGTTATAAATTATTAGAAAAAAATAAACAAAAAAATACTTTCTTTACAAGGAGAGAGAAAAAAACGGAAGAGTTTATGGAAAAAGAAATAAACGAAATGTATGAAAATAATGAATTTTCTAAATTAAAATATTTATTTTTTGAGGTTTTTAATCAAAAAATAGATGATGAATTAAAAATTTACCATAAGTTAATAAGTGTTATAAAAAATAACGGAAATAAGTTTGAAAAATTAAATGAAATTTTATCTGTTATGAACAAGTCAAAGATTATGAATCAAAATTCATAATTTTTTTTAATAACCTTGATTTTAAATAAAAAAAATGGTTTAATTATATTAGTATAATATAAGATAAGAAAGGTAATGCTGTATGAATAAATTTAAAAATAAATTATATGATAAAATTATCAGTTTAAAACAATTTGTAAAAGATAATAAAAAACAATCAGTATTTTTATTTGCTTTATTATTTTCTTTAGGATTTTATTTTATAGTTTTTGCGGGAAATAATGATCCTTATGCTGGAAAAATAATATCAAAAGTTGATATTACAAAATCAAAAGTAACTGATGGATCCGCGCCATTTGATTCAAATGATTTAGATGGAAACGATTCAAAAGATAATAATAAAATTGTTAGAAATTTTGATGAAGTATCATATGATTTATCTTATAAACTAGAAAAAGATAGTAGTATATCAGACGAAAATGTTTCTGATAGAAATGTTTTAATAGATATATTAATTCCAGAAAATGTTTCAGCTGAAATTTCTTTACCATATACAGAGGGAAAAGATATGGTAAATATAAATGGATTAAATTATAAATATTATGAAGCAAGTGCATATAGTGCAAAAATAGGTGATCAATCAAGTAGTAGAGTAACATTATCAAATATTACACATTTATCTGGTAATAAAACATTTGATCCTATATTTCAGGTAAGAGAATCTACAGAAAATGTTACACCATTATCAAAAGCAGAATCTATTCAGTCAAATGATCATATAATGAACTTTGGAAATATAACTATATCTGAAATAGAAAAATATGAAGTAAAAGCTTTTGCAGGTAATGTATTAAAAAATGGTAATAATATTTCAGTTCCAATAGGTGTATTAACATATCTTCCATATGATTCTAAAAAGGGAATTAAAGGTTTGAAAATTCCTGATACATTAACATATGGGCTTATAACAAAAAGTAGCGCTGGAACTTTATCTGAAAAACCAACTATAAGTGATTATTCATCAAGTGCAGAATTTAGAATAAATCAAATGCCATATATTGATTCTAAGATAAATGGTACAACTATAATAAATGATGATAATGGAAATGTTAAATCTACAGGTTTCTTCTTTGATAAAAAAAATATTTATAAAGAAAATTCAAGTAGTGAAAATCCAACAGGATATTATTTAACTTCAAATGTACTTGTATATAATTTAGATAGAACAGATGTTTCTGGTGATATAACAGTTGAATCAACTGTAAATACATCAAAGGTATCTATTGTTGTATATGAATCAGATGTAGTTGGTGATTTAGTAACTAAAGTTTCTTATTATGAATCAGACGATAAATCTAGTAAAAATTTATCTAATGTATTCAATTATGGAGAAGAATTTAAATTAGTTACAAAATTATCATATGTTAATTCTAAAAATAATGTTGGTGATACATTAAAATCAGGAATGACATCATATATAAAATTTGATAATTCAGCAATAAATGTTTTATTAACAGATAAAGGAACAGGTTATGACATAAAAGCAGTAACAAATAGTACTGATAACTATGATGATGTTAATATGGAGGTTAAATACGCAGTTGGTAGTTGGGATAAAAGTGCATGGAAATTAAAAAGTAATGCACCAAGTACATGTCCATCAATAGATTCTCTTACGAAAGAACAAATAATGAACTTATATGGTGGTCCTTGTATTGAGTATAAATCTGATCTTGATTTTAAATATCTTGAAGAAATTGCTGAAGATAAAATAGATAAAATAATTATGGGAAAATTTACAATTGATAAAGTATATCCAGCATCTGATATAACAATTACTTTGAAAGGTAAAATTGTATCAGCTCCAAGTATAGTTGGAAATACTTATCAAACAGTTGTTTCTTCAGTTACAAATGGTAGTAATGAATATTATTTAGGTGAAACTGCTAATAATTCTTCTGAAAACGAAAAAATAATGATAAATAAGGATAATTATAAAAAAGCAACATATACAAACTTTGTAAGAAATGATGATTCTCCGAAAGGAAAACATGGAAATACTTTGTTAGTTTCAGCAACAAAATCAAAAATAAATAGTATAAGAACATATAGTGGTGATATAGAAAAAACCACTTTTACAGCAGGAGCAGATGATCCAATAATTTGGAAAATAAATTCTACAGTTAAAAAGAATTCTATTTCAGTAACATATGGACCTGTAAATATAAGTGTATATATTCCAACATCTTTAGTATTTTATCAAGAAAAAACAGCTGCTGTACCAAGTAAAGTAGAAGATGTAGTACTTAACAATATTTCTTACAAAAAATATATCTATAATATATCAGAAAAGGATATAGATAGTGATGGAATTGTTTCTGAACTATCAGTATATACTAATATTGCCCCAGAAACAGAAAACAAAACAAATCATGAAATTAAGGTTGAAATAGAATCAACAGCCTATATGGATGATTCTGGGGCCGCTATTGCAAAACCTTCGGTTGAACCAATTAGTGATAGAACATTAACAAATATTGTAACAATAATAAACAATAGAAAAATTTCATTAAATGGAATTGCAGATCCACAATTATTAGAAGTAGGTAAGCCATATACATATACAATGAAAGCTTATAATAATTCAGGAAATATTATGGATTTAGAAATGATAAATATATTACCAGTAAACACAAAAGACACAAGCTTTGATGGAACATATTCAGTTAAAATAAATAATTTACCATCAGGTTATGAAGCATGGTATATAAATGATGAAAATACAAAATCTGGAAGTATATTAAGTACAGAATTATCAAATCCATCTCTTAATAAATGGGTAAAGTGGACTGATACAACGGTTGATACTGAAAATGTTAAAGCAATTAAAATAGAAACAACAAATAAAGTTGCAAATAAAAATTATTTTGGCTCAAAAGATGGTATTAGTTTAACAATAACTCCAAAAAATAATAAAATAGGAAATGAGTATATAAATAATTTTGGAATAATTGATAAAAATGATAGAGCTTCAGGTGCATATATGACAGGTAATTCAATAGTATCAATCTATAATAGAAGAATATCAGGTTATGTTTTTGAAGATTTTGATTATGATGGTTTATATGGAGAAAAAGAAAATAAATTAGAAGATTTAACTGTAGAACTTTATAAATTATCAAATTTACCATCAGATTACAAAGACAGTGAAGTAACAAAATATATATCGGATAAAGATGAATTAGTTGATGAAACAACTACTGATAAAGAAGGAAATTATTCATTTAAAGGATTGGAATCAGGATATTATTATGTAAAGATTAAGTTTGATTCTAATAAATATACTGTAACTGACTATGAAAAAATCGATCAAACAAAAGGCGATACAAATTCAATTAATTCAAAATTTTATATGCTTGAAGAAAATAAAGGTGCTATTTCTAAAGTACTTTATGTAGATAATAATAAATTAAGAGAAAGATATATTAATTTAGGACTTAAATTACGTCAATCATTTGGTATAAATCTAGAAAAGTATATAACAAATGTAAAAATTATATCACCAAAAGGAACAGAAAATCATGATTATAATAAAGCAAAGCAAGTAAAAATAGATGTTAAAAATTTAAAAAATACAAAAATAGAAGTAACATATAAATTTGAACTTGAAAATACAAAATATTTTCCAGGATATATTGGTACTATAGTTGAAACAATTCCAGAAGGAATGAGTTTTGATAGTAGTTTAAAAGAAAATTATGGATGGTCAGGGGAAAATGGAATTTTATATTATAGTGGACTTACTAATACACTTATAATGCCAGATGAAAAGTATTATTTTCAAATTAAGTTATCATTATCAGGTGAAGAAGCAGGAGATTATATAAATGTTATATCAGCAGGAAACTTGAAACTAATGGAAACTACTGAAAGTGGTATAGAAGAAAATAATGAGGAATAGAAGGAGGAATTTATATGAAAAATAAATTTATAAAAATTTTAATATTTATTGCATTAATTATTTCTCCTATTCTTAATGTTAAAGCTTACAATTATAATTACAATTTTAATCAATTTGATTTAAAAACCATAGGAATATATAATATTCCAGAATATTCACATAAATTATGTGTAAATTCAAATGAATGTTTGAATATTATGGCAAATGGAAGATACGTTTTTCCAGTAGCAACAATAGATAATAGACATGTTTATTTTCTAAGTACAAATAATATTTATAATAAAAGTTTTCGCTTTGATAATGAAATGGAGATAAATGATAGTAATCATAATATGAAATTAAATAATGATATAAAAGAACTATTAGATTCTTTTATATCAAATATATATCAAAGTAATAGTGGATCATTTTATGGGTCAGATAGAATAAAACTAGTTGCTTATCAAATAATTGTTTGGGAAATAACATCAGGAGCTAGAGATAGTTTTAATAAACTTGAACCAAATTATAGATCATCATATGACTCATTTTATGATGTATTAGTATTAAATAATAGAGATTTATATAATGAATATGTAAAAGCAATTAATATGGTAAGAGATGCAGAAAATGTTCCTGATACTATAAAAAAATATGGAAATCCTAATAATCCAGTATTATTAACTCCTAGTTTGAATAATAAGGAGTATTCAAAAGTATTAAATAATGTTGGAGGATATGTCAATTATGAAATTTATAGAGATAATATTAATATTTCTACAGATTATTTAAAAGATACATTATATATTCATTCATATAATTATATTGATGATCCAACAGAAGTAACATTATATAAACAAGTTGGACAAACAAATTATGAGCTAAAAGATTTCCACTTTTACTCATTAACAAACAAATATGGTTCACATGGTAATAAATATAGTGATATGGTGCTTGCTTCTAAAGGAAAAAAATATAAGAAAAAAATATATGTAAAAAGTTCAGCTGGTACATTTTCAATATATAAAGTAGATGGAGATACAAATTCTGGAATAAATGGTGCGACTTTTGAAATAAGAAAATCTATAAATGGACCATCTTTAACATTTGATCAATCTGGAAATAATTTTGTATATAATGAAACTGGAACAGTTTCTGAAATTACATTAAATAGTAGTAATATGTATAATATATCAGGTTTACCTGATGGAGGTTATATACTTATAGAAACGAAAGCACCAGATGGATATGAACTTTCGAAAAAGGAACCTGATAATATTTATGATTTTGAGATTGATGGTAAATATTTTAGGGTTTATAACAAAGATAGTAAAAAAATTGTTACAAATAATGAAAGATTATTAAGAATATCAAATTATAAAAGTAGAGCAATAATAATACCATCGGGTGAAAATGGAGAATTTTTAAAAGGCGCAAAATATCAGTTACATGATGAAAATAAAAATTTAGTTCCATTAGCAAAAGATGAAAAAAGTAAAAAATATACTTATAGTGTATCTGGTTCTACTGATATGTTGTTGGAAACTAGTGATGATGGACAAATTTTAATAGATGGATTACCTATTGGTAAATATTATTTATGTATGGTAGAAGCACCAACTGGATATGCGTTAGATTCTACTTGTAAAGAATTAACAATTGCTGCATCTAAGGATCCAACTATAATTCCAATAACAAATGTAAAAGGCGAATTTAATTTTTATAAAATAGATGAAAATGGTAAGTTTTTAACTGGCGGAACATTTACTTTACAAAAATATAATGAAAAAACAGGTGCTTATGAAGATACTCCTTTAACCAAAACAAATAGTGATAGTGCAAGTACTAATATATATAATATAGATACAAATTCAAAAAAATATACATTTGAAACAAAAAATGGTGTCGCAACATTTAAAAATATTGAAGCAAATTCAAAATATAGAATAGTTGAATTAGAAACTCCTGAAGGTTATCAAATGCTTGATAAAGAACCTGCAAGTGCAGTAGTTGAAATAAATGAAGAAGGATACGCAAAAAATTCTGCAACTATAGTAAATAAACAAATAATAGTTTCAACAGATGCTACATCAAATGCAGAATTAATTGTTTCTATAAGAACAGGACAAACAGTAATAAAATATGGAATTATAATTACATCAATTGTTTTAATTATTGCAGTTCTATTTGTTTTAAGAAAGAAAATGAGAAAATAAATGTTCTCATTTTTTATTTTTTTTCAAAAAAAAGTATAAAAAATATATAAATAAACAAATTATAAAAAGAAGGAGGAAAAAAATGAAAAAGTTAATAGTAGCATTAATGGTAATAGTTCTATCTGCATGTACTTTAGGTGCAACAGCAACACCTAAACAAAAAGTATCAGAATTCTTAGATAAATACAAGAATGAGCATACAGATGTAATAGATCAATTAAAAGATACAATTGAATCTGCGTTTACAAATGATGATTATAAGAGTAGATATAAAACTCTTATGACTAATCAATATAAAAATATGAAATATAAAATAACTGATGAAGTTATAGAAGATGATACAGCTGTAGTTGAAGTAGAAGTAACTGTTTTAAATTATGGGGCTGCAATATCAAATGCTGATACATATTTAAATGATCATAGAGATGAATTTAAAAAAGAAGAAAAAACTACTACAGAAAATAAAACTACAACAGATCAAACAACTGAAACAGATAAAATTACAACAACAGATTCTGATATAGATGATGATAAATTTCAAGATTACAAACTATCATTGATGGAAAAAGTTACAGACACTGTAAAATATAAAATTGAATTTACTTTGACTAAAGATGATAAAAATGAATGGAAAATTGATTCATTAAGTGATACTGATTTAGAAAAATTACATGGTACATATGTTGAATAAAGACTTTTTTCAAGTCTTTTTTTTTAAATAGATCATATTATAAATTGAGGTATAGATATGAAAAAAATAATTATTTCTTTAGTGATTTTTTTAATTCCTTTAAATGTTCATGGTCTTGCAAGTACAAGTAAAAGTGCAATATTGTATGATCAAGATTCAAAAAGAATTTTATTTGCAAAAAATATTGATGAAAAACATTTGATTGCAAGTACAACAAAGATTATGACAGCAGTTTTAGCAGTAGAATCAGGTAAACTAGATTATGAGGTAACAACCAATGAAAGTATATTAAAATCATATGGTTCTGGAATATACATATCAGTTAATGAGACATTAACTTTGAGAGATCTAGTATATGGACTATTATTAAGAAGTGGTAATGATGCTGCTCTTGCTATAGAGGACTATTTAGGTGGACATGAAAAATTTGTAAAACTAATGAATGATAAAGCTATAGAAATTGGAATGAAAAATACAATCTTTAAAAATCCACATGGATTAGATGAAACAGAAGAAAATTATTCTACTGCTTATGATATGGCTCTTCTTATGAGTTATGCAAATAATTTATATGAATTTAGAGAAATTGATAGTACAAAAAAAATAGTTGTTAAATCCGATTTAAAAACTTATTCGTGGACAAATAAAAATAAACTTTTATTCAAATATAAATATACTACAGGTGGAAAAACTGGCTTCACAAAGAAAGCTAGAAGGACTTTAGTAACAAGTGCCAGTAAAAATGATATAAATTTAATAGCAGTTACTCTTAATGATCCTAAAGATTTTGATACACACGTAGAGTTGTACGAATACGGCTTTAATAATTATAAAAAATACAAAATAATAAATAAAAATAAATTAAATATTAAGAGTAAAAAGTATAAAAACAAACTATATGTAAAAAATAATTATTATTATTTACTAAAAGATAACGAAAGAGATAAAATTAAATTAAATGTTAATTTATATAAATCTGTTATTAAGAAAAATAAAGTTGGATATATAGAAGTAACATTTAATAAAAAAGTAGTTCATAAAGAACCAGTATATGTAAATTTAAACAAAAAGAGTAAAGGTAATATATTTTAAAAAATAAAATATTATGGTATACTATCATTGAACTAAAAAACGAGGATGGTATATATGATAAGATTACAAAAGGCAATTGCTGATTCTGGATTTTGTTCAAGAAGAAAAGCAGAAGAGTTTATATCACAAGGAAAAGTATATGTTAATGGAAACAAAATAACTTTACTTGGAACTAAAGTTAATGAAAAAGATGAAATTATTGTAGATGGCAATATATTAGCAAAACAAGATAAAGAGTATTATATCTTTTATAAACCAAGAGGAGTGGTATGTACAACTAAAGATGATAAGGGAAGAAAAACTGTTGTAGATTTCTTTAATTCTAATAAAAGACTTTATCCAATTGGTAGACTTGATTATGATACAACAGGATTATTATTAATGACTAATGATGGTGAATTTGCTAATTTAATGATGCATCCAAAAAGTAAGATAGAAAAACTTTATATTGCAAAATTAGAAGGAATATTAACAGGATTTGAAATTAAGACTATAAAAAAAGGAATTATTATTGATGGTATAAAATGTATTCCAGATAGAGTAAAATTAAAATCTATCGATAAAAAATCAAATACATGTATAGTTGAAATTATAGTTCATGAAGGAAAAAATCATGAAATTAAAAGAATTTTTGAATCAGTAGGTCATACTGTTTTAAAATTAAAGAGAGAAAGTTATGGATTTTTAGATTTATCAGGTTTATCATCAGGTAAGTCTAGGAAACTTACAACTAAAGAAGTACAAAAAATGCATGCACTTGCAATGCAAAATAAAAAGTAAGCTTTTGCTTACTTTTCTTCTTCCTTCTTATCTTCTTCAATCGCACCAACAGGGCAATTTTCAATGGCTTCTTTAATTTCTTTTTTATTCTCTTCAGTAATATTTTTATTATTTGCTTCAACGAATCCTTCATCGTTAAATTCAAATACTTCTGGAACCATACTAGCGCACATTCCACAAATTAAACATTTTTCTTTGTTAACTTTTATTTTCATCATAATTACCTCGCCAATATCATTATACTATATTTTTTTAAATTTTATATAATTTATTTAAAAAAATTTAAAAATATGTTATATTTATAATAGGTAGGTGATTATCATGGGTTATAGAACAGAAAAATATAATTCAAATTTTTCAAGATCAGAGAAAAATAAAGAATTATATAATGATTTATATAAAGATACAAATTATTCAAACATGGTAGTCATTGATGACTCTAATGAAATAGATATAAATAAAATAAAGCAAATTATTGACAAAGAAAAAAGACCTACAAGAGAAATAAATAATAATGATTTTTATTCTTTATTAAAAGATTATTATCAAATAAGTGATAAAGAAGAACCTAAAAAGACTTATGATATAAACGAAGTACTTAGAGATGCAAAAAATAAAAGAGATATAATAGAAGAAGCAAATGAAAAAAGAAAAATTGAAAACTATAAATTTAAAAGTAATTTAGATTTAGAAAATGAACTTGCCAAAACAAGAAAAGTGTATAATGATTTAGTTAAAGAAGAAACAGAACTTTTAAATATAATGAATACACTAACAAATATCGATGTAAAATCTAATCAGAATTTAAGTAATACAACTAGTATGGCTCTTGATTTGCTTGATGATTTTAAAGAAGAACCAAATAAAATAAAAAAAGAAGATACAAAACCATTAGAAATAAGACAAGTTGATGATGATTCAACAGAATACAGTACTGATACATTTATGTTTAATACAAAAGATTTTGATAGTTTAAAAAATGTTAAAGATCAAATAAAAAAATCCAATGGTTTTATAAAAGTTTTAATATTTATATTTACTGTTATAATTATTGTAGGTTGTTATTTTGTAATTACAAAATTTATTTTAAAATAAAAATTCTAGTTAATTCTGGAATTTTTTTATATTCTTTTTCTTTTTTCATATAATATTATATGAAAAGACTAAAATTAAAAGGGAAAAGTAAATTTAAATTAAAAGATAAAGTAACACTTCTACTTATTTTTTTAATAATCTTTGTTATACTTTTTCTTAGATATTCAAATAAAAAAATACTTCCGACTTTAATGAAATATGCACAGATGGAAACTAAGAAAATGGCACTAGAAATAATGAGTAACTCTGTAGATGATGAGATACTTAATATACTTGATAAAGAAGATATTTTTTCAATTACTAAAAATAAAGACAGTGAAATAAGTTCTATTGATTTTAATCCTGTTGTTGTAAATAAAGTGTTAGCAAGAACGAGTGACATAGTTAGTGATAATTTAAAAAATATTGAAAAAGGGAAAATAGATGGTTTAACATTTATAAATGAAGATGATTATGATTTAAAAAAATTAAAAAATGGTGTAATAGCTGAGATTCCTATGGGAATAATAACTAATAATGCATTATTATCAAATTTGGGACCTAAAGTTCCAGTAAAAATAAATTTAGTTGGTAATGTTATTAGTAATGTCGGAACTAAAGTTGAAAACTATGGTATTAATAGTATTATGGTAGAAGTATATGCTCATGTTGAAGTAACAGAAGAAGTAATTATACCGTTTAATTCAAAAGAAGTAACTGTTTCAAATGATATACCTATTGCTATAAAAATAGTTCAAGGTAGAGTTCCAGATTATTATAATGATGGTGCATTAAATAAAAATTCTAGTTCTTTAAGTGTTCCGATTGATATTGATAATTAGTTTATTTTTTATTATAATATTTATGGGAGATATAATATGAAACATATAGTTAAAGTAGAAAATATTGGTTATGAAATAATAAAAGATTATAGAAATGCTTTTAATGAAGAAGAGTTTGTTTCAAAATGTACTGATTACTTTTTTGAATATGATTATGTAGTAGGCGATATAGCATATGATAAACTAAGATTAAAAGGTTTTTATGAAGATGAAAATAAAAAATCAAAAAAAATTAATAAAATAAGTGGACTTGATGAATATTTAAATAATAAATGTGCTTATGGGTGTAAATATTTTGTTGCTAAAAAAATAATATTATGATATAATTTCCTTAAGATAATAGCAAAAGAGGTGCAATATGAAAGATAGCAATAGATTATTTTATGTAATAAATGAAGAGGGAATTAGGCAAGAGGCAGAAGTATTAGCAAAATTTAAGTTATTAAACGGAATAAATTATATATCATATACTTATGGAGAAATAAATGATAATGATATGATAAAAATTTATTCAACAGGAATTATTGGAGAAAAAGGTAACTATTCTTATAAAGAAATTGATACAACAACTGAGTGGGATGAAATTAAAAATATTATGAAATTATTAGCAAAAGATGATACTAGTGATTTACCAGAAAATAACAAAAGTGATTTAAAAGTTGTAGGTGAAGAAATTTCTATTAGAAAACCTAAAAAATTATTTGTATCAAATAAATTTGCCAATACATTAGCAAGTAAATATAAGGAAGAAGTAGTAACTGAAGAAGTTGAAGTTCCAACTTTAAAATCTGAACCAGAAACAGAAGCAAAAACTCCAGCAGAATTTATTACTAATGAAACAAATTTAGAAAGTACTCAAACAATAAACATTCCAACTTTTGAAGAATTACAAGCAAGAACAAAAAAAGTTGAACAAGTTATGGAAACTGCAAAACCAGAACTAACTGTTCCACCAGTTGTTGCTGTAGAACCAAAAGTTGAAGAAACAATCAATGAGCCAGTAAAATTAAATGTTGATAAACCAGATTATAAGGAAAAATTTAAAAATGAAGTTGAACCTTTACTTTTAGATGTATATGCAAAGCAACAAGCACAAATTGAAGCTTTAGAAGAAGAATTATCTAAAACTAAATTTGATTTATTTGAAAAACAAAAAGAAACTTTATCATTAAAGAAAGATAATGATGAATTAACTCAAAAAGGTGAAAAACTTGAAAGTGAATTAAATTCAGTTCAACAAAAAATGGATGGAATTTTAAATGTAATTCAAGGAAATACAAAAGAACTAGAAGAAGAAAAAATTACAGAATAATTTTTCTTCTTTTTTTACCACTAATTTCCATGTAATAAAACGTATGATATGTTAAAAATTTCACACTATATTAATGTATAGGAGGTGAAAATAATGCAAAACAAATCATATAATAAATTAGTTAATCCAGCATCAAAAGAAGCTATCGAAAGAATGAAATATGAAATAGCTAATGAATTTGGTGTAAATTTAGGAGCAGACGCTACTGCAAGAGCTAATGGATCTGTAGGTGGTGAAATCACTCGTAGATTAGTTCAAATGGGTCAAGCTCAAATAAGTGGTAACTATAACACTCAAAATAAATAATTAAGTTTTATATAAATTAAAGATGAACAATTTTTTGTTCATCTTTTACTTTTTTTATTATAGTTTTTGTTTTTTTCCTGTTGATAAGTTATGTTCTTCACTTATTTCATTATTTTTTTTTACAACTACAACTTACTTTCTAGAAACTTCTAATTCCTTTGTTTCTTTATATTCATAATTTAATCTGTTTTGCTTATTAATAATGGATTCTCCTAAATTTCTTTCTATATCTTCTCTTGCTACTTTTGCTGCATGTCCTCCCATTCTAGCTACTTCTTTATTTTGTTCTAAGCCTTGTGGTCTATGTTTTTCATTGAGTCTTTTTGTAGTTTCCTCTGATAAATCAGCTAATATTATTTCAATATTATCCATATTATCTCTTAAAGACTCATTATGAAGACCTTTATATTGTTTATATTCTTTAGTCGTCATACCAGACCACTCTTTATAGATTTCATTAGTTAGTATAGCATATTCTTTACCATCAGTTATACCATTTTCTTGCCAAATATCAGTTAATTCTTTTCTATCTTGAATTCCTTTTAATCTTTTTGCAATCCATTTTTCATCATAACCTTTAGTACGATATATATCTATAGATCTTTGAGCTGCCAATGATGGATCAAATACTTCATCTATTCTTTCACTACCTAATTTTGCTAACCATTGCTTAATTGGTTCAGCATTTTTACTTGGTATAGATTCTATAATTCTAAACATTTCTTCAATATCACACACATCTGTAAGTCGATATTTACCATCTTGTGATTTTAATTTTAACTGTCCGATTTTTTCGGACACTTCGTTTCCCTCTTGTTTTAACTTGCTTTTTAAGTCATTCCAATATTTTCTTGGTCTATCACTTTCTGATAAAACTCCAACTAAGTCTACAATACTAATAAAGTATTTTTCGTGTTCATCATCCCATACAGTTCTTATTGTTTCATTGTTAAATATTTTATTTACTAAATGCATTTTATCCTGATTCATTTATAACCTCCTTATTACATATTATAGCAAACATTTGTTCTTATAACAATCGTCTTTTATTCTTTTTCTTAAATCATTTCTACTCAATCGTTGGTCTATAGATAAATTCAAATAATAAATTAGCTTGTCTTTATCTTTTATAGGTAATAATTCTATATAATGGCTCCATGTTAATTGTGTCGCCAATTGCGACACTTTTTTATTTTTAAATACGTTATAAAATTGTTTCATTCTAAATAAAGTTCGTTTATTATATTTTTTTCCAACTTCAATAACTAATTTTTTAGAATATTCTTCTATTATTCCCTCACCATAATGTTTACCAGCTTCTGATAGTAATTTGCCTACATTATAATAAGTATTTAAATCACTTCTATTTTTACTATAATCTTTTACCTTTTTAGTTATTTCGTTATTTATTATTTCAGTTTTTATTTCATTATAATAATTGATTTAAATCACCTCCTAATATTATATTCGCGAAAAACATTCAAAAACCCCCTAAAAAATATATAAAAAAACAAAATATTTTATTTTGCATTATTTTTACAGATAAAAAATTGTCAAATATAATAAAATATGTTTACTTTTTTTTCTTGTATGCTATAATGAATTATAGTAGGAATAGGAGGATATATAATGAATAAACCAACACAAGAACAATTAGCAGAAATAACAAGAAGATTACAAGTGTATTATATGAATTTAACTCCTGATAAAAAATCTTATATTAAAGGAATGAGCCCTGAAACAGGTGACATAATTCTTCAAAAAGATGGAGCATCTGTACATGCAAGTATTTCAGATTTGGAATCAGGAAAATTTAATTATGATACTTTTACTTTAAATCCAGAAGAAGAAAAAATAGAAGTAATGGAAGAACCTATAGAACAATTAAGTGTAGAACAACCTCAAACACAAAATGATAATTTAAATAATAAAATGACTTTGAATGATGTAAAAACATTAGTTGAATTAAATAACAAAGATACATTAGATAAAATTGTTTCATCATTTTCTAAAAATCCAGATGGTACACCAGATATTGGTGGAGCAGTAGTACAAGTTACAAATAATTCTATAAATGCTGCTGTTACATCTATAATGGAAAATAGACCTTTTTCTACAGAATTATATAAATATGATGTAACAGGTAAACCAATTATGAAAGAGGATGTATCTATAAATAAAGTTTCAATGGATGATGCAATTAATCATAGTTTTGATAATGTACTTATATATACTGATGTAGCTAGTATGTATGGAACTACTTATACTGATGAACAAAAAGAAATGGCTAGAGGAAATTATGCAACTAGTGTAAAAAATACATTAGCAAACTTAGGATATAATTATAATGAATCTAAAATTGAAACACCTGTTTCTGAAACTCCTATTCAAGAACCAGAAAAGGTAAAATCAATGACATACGCTCCTGTAGATAATAGAAAAGCAGGGTTTGCTGATATATTTATTCTTTCTATAATTGTTTTGGTATATGCAGCAATAATTGTTAATTTAATAATGAAATTAAGATAGTTAATGAAAATTAACTATTTTTTAATATATAAATTAAAAAAATATGATATAATTTATGTAAAGAGAGGGAAAAACATGGAAAAAAATATTTTAGAGTTAATCAAAAAAGAATTAGCTGAAATAAAAAAAGAATC
>CAKPEJ010000005.1 GCA_934149325.1 uncultured Bacilli bacterium | reverse complement strand
TAATGCGCAATATTCTCTTCCTCTTTCACATATACTTGGCACTAGTCCTGTTATCTCTATATTTTTTGCTGTACTTATTGTGCTTGCCGGCCTTTCTACTACTACTTTATATGTTCTTATTTCTCTTGATTCACTTGTTACTAATATCTCATATGTATTTGTTCCCGCTAGTACCTCTTTTTCGCCTAGGCCTTCTACTTTAGCCAAATCACTACTTGGACGTGCCTCTATTTTTATCTTAGTTTCATCTACTCCTACTTGTAACCTATATTCTTCTTTTGTTGGATCAAAGTCTATTTCGTAATATTTTCCTTCTTTACTTACTAACAAATTCGTCAAGTAATTATCTTTACTTAATAGTATTGGGGTGATCTTTGCATATCCATTACCTGTATTTCCTGTCATTACAGTTGTTCCATCATGTGTTGGCATTCCTGTTTTTGAAGTTCTTGCTGTTGTCCAATTATAACCTGTTCCATCAACCATAATTGTATCTGTAAATACTTTATTTGAATAATGAGTTGAATTACCTGTATGAATTATACTATTTTCTGTTGAAGTTTCACTTATCGAATTACTTCCAGTATGACCTGATATGTATGATGATCCACCAGATGATTTTCCTGAATCATCTGGATTATTTTTTTCTACACCACCATAATATCCACCGCCGCCTCCGGCACCAGAAAGATAAGCTTTTATGCCATCTGCACCAACTCCAAATTTATATCCTGCTGTTTGATTTACTACTGGTGTCCATGTAGTATTCCAGTTTGTTAACTTACCTGAAACAGCTAAACCACCTGCATTCATTCCTTCTGTATAATTTGTGTTTCTACCAACATGAGAACCACCTCCGGCTCCAGCAACCATTATTCTTGATTTTAATGAATCAAATTCATTCCATATATTCTTTTCAGTTGTTGGAACTAATCTTATATCTGTAGCTCCTCCACCTGTTCCACCAAAATCATCATTATCAATTGAAACAAGTGATGTTCCACCACCGTTCCATCCACCATGAACAGTTGATGTTAATGAGGTTGGAGTTACTCCGCTTTCTCCAACATATACATATAATTTATCACCCTTTTGTAAATTAATATCACCTTTTGTATAAGCTCCTTTTCCATGATCATCTTTTTGAGATTCATAACTTGATATATATGTTGCGAATACTTTTCCGCCACCAGCTCCCCATAATTCAACTTTATATCTTCCTGTTTCTGGTGAGGTGAACGTTTGATATTCTCCTGTATAATCAAATTCATATGAGGTAACTTCTCCATCTTTTGTATAATTTATATTATAAATTGTATCTTCAGAATGTGGTTCTGTTACCGTTATAGTTATTACTCCAGCATCATTCGTTATATATTTATTACCTGTTATTGTTACTTTTGCTTCTTCATCGAATGCTTCAGCATTTATATTCAATTCAAGTTCATTTGGTAATAATTTTATTGTATAATTTTCAACTAATGGATTAAAATCTGGATTTATTTTTCCATCATATCTCTCTATATCTAATTTTGATAATTTACTTGTATGTTCACCATTTTCAAAATTTTCTCTTGTTGCTTTAACTAAATATGTTCTGTTTTCTCCAAATTCACTTGTTACTACAATTTCTATATTTTTTGTTTCTCCGTTTTTTATCTCATATTTACCTAAACCAATAACGTTTGCATTTTCATCAGATAATTTTCCTGACAAAGTAAATGAACTTGTATATTTATCTAGAGTCAATGTATATTCTTCTACTTTTGAATCAAATGCTGGACTTAAAACGCCATAAGTTGATTCTAATAAACTTAAATAATTATCCTTATTTAATATTATTGGTGTGATTTTTGCATATCCATTACCTGTATTTCCTGTCATTGTACTTGTTCCATCATGTGTTGGAATAGTGCCACTTCCAGAAATAGTTTTTGATTCAATTTCAACATTTGAAATTGTTAAACTTTCAACACCGCCAATATATCCTGATCCACCACCTGATGGTTTTGTGTTCGCAGCACTTCCCCATGCTTGGCTGTGTGATCCACCATAGTAACCAGCTCCACCACCGGCTACCGAACAAGCTCTTTTTACACCGCTTGCTGTTCCACCAACTCCTAAATCAGCTGGGGCTTTTATTCCTGTTCCTAAAGGTGCTGTTATACCAGTTTGAGTTCCACCATAAGAACCACCAGTAAGTCCTCCACCAACACCACCAGTTACTTTTTTAGTCCAATATAAGTCACCACCGCCACCTCCGGCTCCAGCAACTATTATTCTTGAATTGTATGATTCTAAAGTTCTTTCATATCTTAGTGTTGTAGAATTTTTTGTTACATCTGAGTATACAGTAGCAATGTCTGTAGCTCCTCCACCTGTTCCATTATATTTATCATATGTTGATTCGAAGGTAGTTGTAGTTATACCACCACCGCCATTCCATCCACCATATTGTGAATTAGCAGCATTTAAACTTTTACCTTGTTCACCTACATATACATATAACTTATCATTTTTATTGGCATTATATACACCTACTGAATATCCACCTGTTCCTCCTAAAGAAGAATTTTGTGGATTTGTACCACCTTGGGCTCCCCAAGTTTCTAACTTATAATATCCAGTAAATGGCACTACATAAGTTTGAACATTTCCAGTATAATCAAAATTAACTTCATTAACTATATCATTATCTTTTGTATAATTTATCTTATAAATTGTATCTTCTGAGTGTGGTTCTGTTACTGTTATAATTATTGTTCCAGTATCTGTTACCATATGTTTATTTCCATCTATTTTTACTGTTGCTTCACTATCAAATGTTTCAAATTCAATTGGTAAAGTTACTTCAATTTTTGGAATTATTAGTGAATACTCAACTGTAAGTGGATAAAATTCTGGATTTAAATTTGTTTCATATCCATCAAATTTTAAACTTTTTAATTTACTTGTATGTTCATTATTTTCAAAATCTTCTCTTGTTGCTGTTATAGTATATGTCCTTATATCTCCTGATTCGCTTGTTACAACTATGTCTATATTTTTTGTTTCTCCGTTATCTATTTTGTATGTATCTAATCCAATCACACTAGATTTTTTATCTGATAATTCTCCTGACAAAGTAAATGAACTTGTATATTTATCTAGTGTTAATGTATATTCTTCTATTGTAGAATCAAACACTGGATTCAAGTTTCCATAATTACTTAATAATGAACTTAAATAGTTATCTTTTGAATTAATAGAAACTAAACTAATTTTTGCATATCCATTTTCTATATTTCCTGTCATTACATCTGTTCCATCATGGGTTGGCATTTCTTCATTTCCTGATTTCATTACTGCATCAGTAAATACTTTTCCTGAATAGTGATATGAACATGTTACATCTTCTGTTCCATCTGTACATCCTGATTTTGGAGTTGTATCTTCTTCACTTGTGATTGCTACACATCCTAAATATCCTGATATGTATGATGAACCGCCAGCTCCCGATTCTTTTTCATTTGATGTATTGCTTGCTGTTCCTCCGTAATAACCACTTCCAGCTCCACCAACACCATCAGAATCTCCTGTTCCATATCCATCTTGACCCATTCCAAATTTATAACCTGTAGTCTGAGTCCCACCTTTTGTCGCTGGATTTGTCGCACCTGCAACTAATCCGCCAGCATAACCACCTGTTGTTTTATATGATGCACCTCCTCCGGCTCCTGCTACCATTATTCTTGATGCTAATGATGTTGAATCATTCCATTCTCCAGAAGAAAGTCTTATATCAGTTGCACCTCCTCCGGCTCCTGCTGCTTCATCATCATTATTATCCCATGTTCCAAGTCCACCACCATTATATGATGCTTTTGAATTTTGTTTCGCAACGGCATCAGTACCTTTTTGTCCTACATATATATATAATTTGTCTTTTTTATTTAAGTTTATTTGCCCAGATGAATATCCACCTAATCCACCTTGGGCTCCTATTGAACCATTGGCCATTGAATATCCACCTTGGGCTCCCCACGATTCAATTTTATATATACCTGTTACTGGAGCTACAAATTCTTGTGTATCTCCAGTGTATTCGAAATCATATTTTGATTCTACATCTACCTTGGTATAATTTATTGTGTATATTGTATCTTCAGAATGTGGTTCTGTTACTGTTATTGTTATTACTCCAGAATCATTTATTATATATTTATTACCTGTTATTGTTACTATTGCCTCTTCATCAAACGTTTCTGTAATAATATTTACATCAACCTCTGTTGAAGATATTTCCAAGTCGTATTCATTTGTTAATGGATGGAATTCCGGATTTATTTTATCTTCATATCCTACTACATCTAATTTTGATAATTTACTTGTATGTTCACCTGGATTTAATGACTCACGCGTTACATTTATTGTATATGTTTTTATATCTCCAGATACTGCTGTTACAACTATATTTATTTTTTTTGTTTCACCTGCATCTATTTTATATTTTCCAAGCCCAATTACTTCTGCATTTTCATCAGATAATTCTCCTGACAAAGTAAATAAACTTGTATATTTATCTAGTGTTAATGTATATTCTTCTATTGTAGAATCAAACGCTGGACTCAAGTTTCCATAATTGCTTATTAGTGTATTTAACTTATTATCGTTTGAAACAGAAATTAATGTTATTTTTGCATACCCATTTCCTGCATTTCCGATCATTGTACTTGTTCCATCATGTGTTGGCATTTCTTCATTTCCAGCAATTATTTTAGAATTTGAAAAAAACAGTTTTGAATAATGTATACTTTGTCCTGTATGTACTATATTATTTTCTGTTGAACTTTCACTTATTGAATCGCAACCTTCATATCCTGAAATATATGACGAACCTCCTCCAGCTCCTGAAGAACATGATGCGCCACCTCCAGCATAATATCCATTACCTCCTGAGCATCCACCGTTTGAATATCCGAATCCGGCAGTTAAATAAGATCCTTTACCAGCTGATGTTTGTGTTCCACCTTTTGAACCATTACCATCTGATCCAGTTAAAATACCACCATATCCAAGATTTACGGTTGAATTACCTGAACCTGATCCACTACCAGCAGCAACCATTATTCTTGATTTTAAAGATTCAAATGTTTTCCATGTATCACCAGTCTGTAGCCTTATATCTGTTGCCCCTCCTCCAGAGTAACCATTTGAAGTTCCAGTTCCACCATTAAATGATGTACTATTTTTAGAAGAATAATTTCCTTGGCCAACATAAATATAAAATTTATCATTTTTGTTTAATTTTATTTCACCATATGTATATGCACCTTTACTTTTACTACTATAACCTTGTGCTCCCCATAATTCAATTTTATATTTTCCAGTTGTTGGAACAATAAATGTTTGTTCACCGCCAGTATAATCAAAGCTATATTCAACTTTAGTTTCGACTTCTTCAGCTTTAACATTTATATTTTTATTAACTAGAAAAAGTGTTAGTGAAATAACTAACATTATAAATATAAAACTAATTCTTTTACCTAATTTATTTAGTTTCATATTACCTTTCTCCTATAGTTCTTTATTATGACTTTATTATACCATTTTTTATACTATAAAATCAATAGTTTTTCTTTATTTTATAATGGAATATAAGTTTTTAAAGGCACAATTATTTTTTCTAAATTTTAACAAAAAAATTTCTTTTTATTGCTCTTTATATAGGCCTATTTTAGATTTTTTATATTATGTATTCCTTTTTATAATGTTTTAGTAAACTTTCTTTTATTTTGTCTAAAAATATAGTTTTAAAGCACAAAAAAATATTTAAGTTTTTTCTTAAATATTTTAATTTTTTATTTCTTCTAACTTAACACTTACAAGTTTTGATACACCAGATTCTTGCATTGTAATACCATAAAGTACATCAGCATACTCCATTGTTTTCTTTTTATGTGTTATTACTATAAATTGAGTTTTATTTCTAAATGTAGACAAAAATTTACCAAAATTATCAACATTCACTTCATCAAGAGCAGCTTCAACTTCATCAAGTAAACAAAATGGTACTGGTCTTGTTTTTAATATTGCAAATAATAATGAAATAGCTGTTAAAGTTTTTTCACCACCAGATAATAGTGATATATGTTGTAGTTTCTTTCCTGGTGGAAGAGCAACTATATCAATACCTGTTTCAAGCAAATTATCTGGATCAGTAAGTTTTAATTCCGCATTACCACCGCCAAACAACTCTCTAAATGTGTTTTTAAATTCTTCTTGAATTATTTTAAATGTTTCAGAGAATTTTTCTTTCATTACTTCATCCATTTCTTTAATAATTTCAAGAAGCATATCTTCTGCTTTTATTAAATCTTCTTTTTGCTTAATTAAAAATTCATATCTTTCGGATACTCTTTCATATTCTTCTATAGATCCCAAATTTACTGGTCCTAAACTTTTTATTTCACTTTTTAATTTACTAACTAAAACTCTAGCATCATCTATTTCCATTTCTAAAATATAATTAGCTTTTGCATATTCATATGATATAGAATATTCTTCAGATAATGTATTAAGTAAATTATCTAATTTTACATCTAATCTATTTATTTTTATTTCATGTTCTTTTAATTCATTATTTAATTTATTATATTCACTATTATTTATTTTAAGTAAAGATTCATTATTTGCAAGTTCTTCTTTTATATTTTCTAATTCTTTTTTAGTTTCTTCTATTTCAAGAGTTTTATTATCTTTTTCTTTTAAAGATTCATAATATTTATTTAATATTTCTTCTTCTTCATTAGTTAATACATTATTTACAACATTTAAATTATTATTAAGTTCTTTAGAAATCAATTCTTTTTTTACATTTAACTCATTTAATCTATTTTTTTCATTTTTAATAACTTCTAAATTAGAATTAGAAGTTATTAATAAACTTTTCTTTTTATCATCAACATTACTAAACAATTCATCAATTTCATTTATTCTATTTTCAAGTTCATTTATTTCATCTTGTACTTTACTAATTAATTTAATAGTATTTTCAAGTTCATATTTTTCATTTAAAATACTATTTTTATTTTGAACATTACCACCCGTAATAGAACCAGATGTATTTACTACTTCTCCATCTAATGTAACTATTCTATATCTATTACTTATAACTTTAGCAATTTTATTAGCGCTATCTATATCTTTTACAATTATTACATTTCCAAGCAAATTAAGTGTAACAGATTTATATTTTGAATCACATTTAATAAGATTAGCAGCTACATCTATAAAATTATCTTCATTTTTTATTTTATTATAATTTTCTTGATCAATATTTCTAGGTTTAATTACACTTAAAGGCATAAATGTTGCTCTACCTAAATGGTTTTGTTTCAAATAATTAATAGCATCTTTTGCATTATTTTCGTTATCACAAACTATAAATGAAGATGCTGATGAAAGTGCAACATCTATTGCAAGTGAATATCTTTCTTCATATTCAATTAATTTCCCAAATGCTCCATGAATACCAATTAATTTAGGATTATTTAAAACGTTTTTTACTCCATATGGTAGAAGTGAATTATTATCTATAGAATTTGTTAATACTTCTTTTTTATGTTTTAATTCTGTAATTTTTCTAACCTTTTGATTTAATTCATTTGATATTTTAAATTTATCTTTATCAAAATTTTGAAGTTTTATTATAAGTTCATTTAACTCTTCACCTATTTTTTTATTATCATCTTCATTTATAGTTATTTCATTTGTAATTAATGATATTTCTTTATCAACATCTAATAACTTTTCTTTTAAAGATAGAATATTATCATGAAGTTTAACATCATTTGAGTCATATTTACTTCTTTCTGATATAAGATTTTTTTCTCCTTGAAGTTTTTCACATCTAGAAGATATTTCTATCAAATCTTGTTGCTTTTGATATATTTCATTATTTAATTTATTAATTTTATTTTTTATTTGTTCAACAAGAGCTTGCTCTTTTGAAGAAGATGATAACATACTTGCTATTTTATCAGTTAATGTTGAAACTTTTTCTTTACTATATTTATAATCAAAGTTATATTTTTCTACATCATTTACAATAAGAGCAATTTCAACATTTTCTAGTTTCTTTTTATCCTCTTTATATATTTTAGCCTTTTCACTTTGTTTTTTTAATGGTTCAACATTTACCTTAAGTTCCTCTATAATATCATTTACTCTGTCTAAATTATCATGGGTTTTAGATAATTTTCTTAAAGCTTCATCTTTTCTTTTTTTGTATTTTAATACTCCAGCAGCATCTTCAAAAATAACCCTTCTATCCTCTGCTTTACTAGATAATATATTTCCTATATCACCTTGTGAAATTATATTAAAAGATTCTTTACCAGCCCCTGTATCCATTAAAAGTTCTAATATATCTTTTAATCTGCATTTTTCATTATTAATTGAATAATCATTTTCACCAGATTTATATATAGTTCTTTTTATAGCAACTTCATCAAAATCTATATTTAAATATTTATCAGTATTATCAAATATTAATGTTACACTAGCATAATTAGCAGCTTTTCTACTTTTACTACCAGAAAATATAACATCACTCATAGAACCTGATCCACGTAATTGTTTAACAGATTGTTCCCCAAGTACCCAACGAACAGCATCTACAACATTACTTTTTCCAGATCCATTTGGACCAACTATTCCTGATATACCACTTGTAAATTCTATATCTATTTTTTCAGCAAAAGATTTAAATCCTACTGCTTTAATTTCTTTTAAATACATCTTAAGCACATCCTACTATTTTTAATTCTCTTTTCTTATTATACAATAAAATACACTAAAAATAAATAGAAAAACAATTAATTATTTATAGGATTATTGTAATAACTCTTTTTCACATAAAAACCATTATTTCTATACTAAACAAGAAACAATGGTTAATATAATGCAAAAGAATTTTTTTATTTATTATTTATAATTTTATTAATTATACTTTTTCATTAATTTTTTTGTTAACTGTTTTATATCAGTATTTGACAGAGATTCGTTTTTTTGGTGCGCATTCACCATTTCATCATTTATGTCATCCCTTATTTTCATAATAAGATCCGTCCAATTGTAATCACTTCGTTTAGTTCTTGTCTTTTGCATTTTTTCTGTGGATTCATACATTTCAAAAAAAGGAAAAATATACCTGTATTCATCAAATACAATTAAATGAGGGTGAAAAACTTCATTTTCTAATATATAAATTTCTAACATAGAATAAAAACTATAATAATATTTTAATAATTCTTTTTGCTTACTTTTGTCAATTTCAGGAATATATAAAGAACAATAATATTCAAGTACATCATCAAATTTAATACCATAACTTGAAAGCAAATGATAAGCTTGTTCAACACTACAAAGTATACTTCCAGAAAAATATTTATCCATAACGCGTAATGGCAATAGTGATGAAGCACTTTCTTTTATAGTTATAAATTTAGAAATACCCACTGGAAACAAATTTTGAAGTTGTGACGTTAAAGAAATAATATCCAAATCATTCATTAATAATAAATAACTTATTAAATCATTGATTTCGTTATTGTGTATTTTATTAATTAATCTTTTTAATAATATAAAATCACATATTTGAATATATGGTTTTAATTCATCCATTGAAGGCAATCTATCCAAACCTTTTCCAATTAGATTTAAATTATATTTTATTTTATCAAAATCATGCCAACTATATTCAGACTTATTATATTTTGATTTTATATAAGAATCTATATTTTTCGCACATAAATTATAACTACACCCTACTTGATTTATAAAAAAATCTTCCAATACTTTTTTTGAATTATCATTCTTTATTGAATAATTATTATCTAATAAGATAGTTCTTTGATCAGTTATACTATTAAATAATATAGATGACATTTCATCAACATTTTTAATAACAGGATTATTAATAAAATTGGTTATTCTATTTTTTGAATTTTGATAGTTATCAAAATTATAATTTCTTGAAATTCTTGAAATTTGTTCTTCTTTATAACTTTCTATAACATTAATATTATTTTTAGAATTGAATTCGTTTAATACAGCTTGATTCATAATAAATGATATCATTTCATTGAATCCTTGTTTTGTATATGAATCAAATAATTTTTCCAAAATTTGGCTATCTTGATAACTAATTCTATTAGATATATTTTTAATAATTTTAAGAGATTCTTTTTCATCTATACATGGAAATAGGACTTCTGGAATGACATAATAGTTTTCTTCATCCTCTGATTCTACTATTCGAATGGTAGAAAATCCATAAATTTTATTATTCTTTTTTAATAATTTAACATTTATGTATTCCTTAAGATTATGATAAAGGTATTCTTTATAATCATTAATATTAATTTTATTAAATTCTTCTTTACTTATTTGTTCACAATAAGACCATGGATTTAAATATCCTTTTTTTAGCATAACTCTAGATTCATTCAAAGAATAAAGTCTATACTGATTTTTTGGCATACAACGATTTAATGATTTACTATAATCACTACCAAAAAGTGCCTCTGTTAAATAATTAGTTGTTTTAATTTTAAAATATAAAGAATCAGACACAGGGTATTGGTCACTTTTTGTTGGCATTACTTTTGCATAATCAGCAATAGAAAATAATTGCAACCTACGCCTTACAGATTCTATTTCTTTGTCTCTTTTCTGAAATTTTAATTCCTTAATTATATTATCATACACATAACTTTTTTCTCTATTACAATAGTTATTTCTTAAAAAAGAACAAATTAATATTTTAATATCGCCCAAAAAAAATCCTGGGTTATTAATGATTTGCGAATATAATGAAGATACAGTTAAAAATTTCTTATTATAAGTATCAATCATTTTTTTATTAGTTTCTTTCTCTAGTAATAAGGCTAAATTATAAGTAGCTCTATCAAGAAAAACCACATAATTTTCATCACCCTCTATAATAGATGTATACCATTTTATTAAATCTTCTCCAGTCTCTTCTATTTTTTCAAAATCACAAATTTCAAAATCAGAAATAATTCTATAAAAGTCTTCACTCATGTATTTTCCCTCATATAATCAATATTATATTAATTATATATTGATTCTTTCTTTATTAATACAATACCATATATATTATGCATAAGTAAATACTTATTTATCAATTATTAACTGTATGATGTATTTCTGGAGTAAAATCCGTTATGTTGCTAAATTCATATCCCATGTTTTTAGCATCTACAATTATTCTTTCCAATGAATCTTTTGTAGATATTTTTATATCATGCATCAATATCATATTGGTTTGTCTAGTAGAATATCTTAAAGCTTTTATTACATGTTCATATTCTTTATCGCTAGAATATCCAGATGCATCCATTGAATCAATATTCCAATCATAATATTTATACCCTCTTTTTACCATTTCATTTGTAAGAGTTGTCATTATTCCTTTATTAAATTTACTTACTGTATTACTTGATCCTCCCGGAAATCTAATATATTTTACATCTTTTCCATTTTCTTTTTTTACTAAATCATTTACTTTATTTAAATCATTAAAGTAGTTTTCTTCTGATGAATATATTTCTTTATAATCGTGAGTACATGTATGAAGTGCGATTGTATGTCCTTTTTCTTTATATTTTTTTGCAAATTCTGTAGTATTTTCTTTGCAAGTTACAAAAAATGTTGCTTTTACATTATATTTATCTAATATATCTAAAATAGAATCAGTGTATATTGAAGGTCCATCATCAAATGTTAGATAAATTATTTTACCTACTCCATTTGATTCTTTTTGTTTTTCATTTAAAACAGTCTTATATTTATCTTCAAGTTCACTTTTTTTAGTATTCAAAGTTGGAATTTCATTTTTCATACTTTGCACTTCTTTAGATAGTTTAACAATATTTTTCTTTTTCTTCTTTATATTACTATTTAAAGTATTTAATTTAGTTAAATTACTTTTATAAATATTATAATGTTTTGTAGTAGATAAATATAAATTATATGAAAGTAAAGAAATTGTTATTATTGATAATAAAATTAAAATATATGAAATTTTATATTTATTGTTCATTTATTTTTTCCTCTAATCCTTTTATTACATTACTTATACTCTCTTTTTGATTTTTATATAAGTTGTAATTATTTTTAACATTTTCTTCTTCCATATTTAAATTTTCTATTTTCTTATTTTTATCAACAATTTCTTTTTTTATTTTTTTAGTTTCTCTATCTAACCAGTTTAAATTAATATTATAAATAACAATTACAATAAAAATTAAAACAGTTACAAAAAACATAAAAAAAACTAATTTTTTTTCATTTTTACTCATACTACATACTCCTTTTTTCATTATATATTATTTTTTACTTTTTTTAAATAATTATTATTTTTTTATTTAAATTTTGAAATAAAATTTAAAATAGTTTATAATTACTATAATGTTTTGGAGGATTTATGAAAAATAACTTTATTAAAACAATTAGTATTCTTTTAATTATATTTGAAAGTACTAAATCTAATTTAAATATTAATATAGGTCCATTTTTACTTGTTTTATGTATAGGAGAAAAATTTTTAAATAAAGATATTGAAATAAAAAAGTTATTAAAAACATCATTTAATTTATATCTAATCTATATATTTTTCAACATAACTACTATTACTTTAGTTTCTTTATTAAAAGGAATTATAATTAACAATAATGAGTCCTTAAGAATCATAAAAGAAACATTATTATTAAATGGTTCATATCAGTTTAATATTTTAATTTATATTATTGTATTAATATTATTAACTTCTATTTTCAAATTTATTATTAGTAAAAATAAAATTATAGATACTTTAATATTAATTATTTTATTATCTTTGTCGTTAATAAATAATATTTTCTTACTAACTCTTGCATATTATTTAGGTTATTTTTTTGAAAAATATGAAAACAAATATCTTAACTTTTTTATTATTATTTTAAATATTATTTCATTTATATTTTTTAAATCTTATTTAAGTTTATTATTACCTATTTTATTATATGTTTTTGTAAAAAATGTATCAAAACATATAAATAATTACAACATAAATAGTTTTATATCATTTATTGATAATAAAAATTTTGGAATATTTTTAATATATGAAATTGTTTTATCCTTAATAAACTTGCTTAATTTTAATAATACATTATCTAACAATATAGGAATAACTATTTTAACATATCTATTAAGTATTATTATAGTTACAAGAGTAAGTCTTTTACCAATTATTAATACTCTTGTAAAGGACAGAATTTAAAAAAGAACCCAGTTTTAATAATTATATTCTGAGTTCTTATAAATCTATCTGTCATATATAATTCATATGACATTTATATTGTTAACAAAATATAAAATTATATTCATTTTTTTATAATTTTTTTTACAAACATAATTTTTTGTTATATACTAGTAATATATTAAAAAATATTAGTATTTTAGAAAGGCTTAAAAAAATGGAAAAGAAAATATCAATAAATATGCTTTCATCTGCGGATAAAGTTCCAGGTCAAGGTGTTGGAAGTGCATATTTAGAACTTATAAAATTATTAAAAGAAGAAGCAGAAGATGAATTTGATGTAAAAATAAATAAAGGTATAAAATATGATATTCTTCATGCTCATACAATAGATTTACAAAATTATTTTAAATTAAAATTAACTAAAGGAAAGAAAATTGCATATGTACATTTCTTACCAGATACATTAGATGGTTCAATAAAATTACCCAAACCAATTTTCAAAATATTTAAAAAATATGTAATTAATTTTTATAAAAGTGCAGATAAACTTGTTGTTGTTAATCCTATTTTTATAAAAGATATGGTTGATGCTGGACTTGATGAAAATAAAATATCATATATTCCAAACTTTGTATCTAAAGAAGAATTTCATAAAATAAATAAAAGTGAAATAAATAAATTAAAAGAAAAATATGGCATTAAAAAGGATAGTTTTGTTGTTTTAGGTGCTGGACAAGTTCAAACAAGAAAAGGTGTATTAGATTTTATTGAAGTTGCTAAAAAAATGAAAGATATAACATTTATTTGGGCTGGAGGATTTTCATTTGGTGCTATGACAGATGGATATGCCAAATTAAAAGAAATAATGGATAATCCACCAAGTAATGTTAAATTTATAGGAATAATTCCAAGAGAAGAAATGAATAACATATATAATATTGCTGATGTACTATTTGTACCATCATATAATGAATTATTTCCAATGACAATACTTGAAGCTATGAGTTCTGAAACGCCTCTACTTTTACGTAATTTAGAACTTTATGAAGATATTTTATTTAATAAATATTTATCAGGAAATACTAATCAAGATTTTATAAATGAATTAAATTTATTAAAAAATGACAAAGAATATTATAAAAAAGCAGTTAATAATTCCAAAGAAGTTTCAGAATTTTATAGCAAAGAACATGTTCTAGAAATGTGGGAAGAACTTTATAAAGAAACTTGTTTAGAAGAAAAATAAAAAATACGTTAATCAAAACGTATTTTTATTTTAGTAATTTTCTGCTTTTATTTCAAAATAACTTTGTGGATGATTACATACAGGACATACTCCTGGAGCTTCTTTACCGATTACAACATGTCCACAATTTCTACATTTCCAAATTTTATCTCCATCTTTACTAAATACTAAACCATTTTCTACATTTTCTAAAAGTTTTAAATATCTTTCTTCATGTTCTTTTTCTATTTTACCAACTTCTTCAAATAGAAAGGCAATTCTATCAAAACCTTCTTCTTTTGCTGTTTTAGCAAATTCTTTATACATATCAGTCCATTCATAGTTTTCACCTTCAGCTGCCATTTTTAAATTTTCTTCTGTAGATAAAATTGAACCACCCATTAATTCTTTAAACCACATTTTTGCATGTTCTTTTTCATTATTAGCTGTTTCTTCAAAGATAGCTGCGATTTGTTCATATCCATCTTTTTTTGCTTTACTAGCAAAATAAGTATATTTGTTTCTTGCTTGACTTTCTCCAGCAAATGCTGTCCATAAATTTTCTTCTGTTTTTGATCCTTTTAATTCCATAATTTACTTCCTTTCTAAAATCATTAATATAATGATTGCTATTTAATTATAGTAATTTTTTTTATTTATGTAAATACCTATAATGATTTTATAAATGATTCTAAACTAATACCACCATTTATTCTAATTCTTGGTAAAGCAAGTTTTACTTGACCTCTTGTAACTCTACCATAAGTCGTTGTAAATGCAAGCGAATAACCTGCTTCTGCTAGCATTTTTATTGTTGTATCATTATAATCTCCACAAGGATATGCAAATGAATCTGCATTACCAATAAGTTCTTTTGATTTTTTTAAATCATTAACTCCTTCATTATAATCAATACATTGCATTAAAGCTCCATGATTTTGTCCTGGACACCCACCTTTATGCATATCATGACTATGTGATTGAAATACCATATATCCTGAATCTGTCATACTCTTTTGAAGACTATCATTTACATTAGTCCATGATGTAACTACGAACATTGTCATTGGTATTTTATACTTTAAAGCAAGTGGATATGCTATTGTATAATTAGATGATTCTCCATCATCCATTGTAATAACTACACTTTTTTTAGGAAGTTCTATTTTTCTATCTAGATACATATTAATTTCTCTCATAGTAGGAAAATAATAGTTATTGTCTTTTAAATACTTTAATTGTTCTTCAAAAGATGTTTTTGCTGTATAATTACTATTTTTTGCTGTTTCTCCTTTTTCATCATCATAAAAATAATGATACATTAATACAGATATTCCATCAGTATCTTTTTCATCTACTTTAATAACATTTACTTTTCTTTCCTCTATAGTTTCATTTTTTGAAGAATCTTTAACAATGTATTTTAAAATATATTCACCTGGAACATTTATGTTTACCTTACCCTTTATTTTTACATTTTTAGTAATATCACCATCTATATTATCAGTGGCAGTATAACCTTTTTCAACATATTCACCATTTTCAATAACATTTACCTCACTTGCGCCTTTTAAAGTTATCACAGGTTTTACATTGTCTACATTTTCTTTTTTTTCTACAATTTTAACTTTTTCCTTTTCTTTTTCTTTATCATTCTTTTTACCATTAAAAACTAAAATAGACCCTACTATTAAAAATAAAATAATTATAATAGAAAAAATTAATATTAACTTTTTTTTCATAAGATTCACCCTTAAATTAAGTATATCATAAAATAAAGAAAAAAAGCATTAAATTATGCTTTTAATCTACTTTTTTAACATCTAATTTTACAATAATATCATTTATATTGAATTCTTCTGTTAAACTATTATCTTCTATTATTTCTTCTGTTAAAGTTTCTTTTTTGATATAATCTTCAAATGAAGTTATAACATTTTTTATATCTCCGTAATAATATAATTTAATTCTATCAGCCACATCAAAATCTTTTGTTTTTCTTAAATTTTGTACCTTTGATACTAATTCACGAGCAATACCTTCATTTATTAATTCTTCTGTTAATGTAGTATTTAATATAACAAAATTATTATTTTCTTTAGCAACATCAAAACCTTCTTTATTTTCTATTCTAATATCAACCATATCAGGTGTTATTAATAATTCATTACCATTAAATGCTGCCTCTAGAGTTTGTCCATCTTTTAATTTAGTTTTATCTTCTTCAGTAAGAGTATTTAATAAATTTGCATAATTATTAATTTCTTTACCAAACATCTTTCCACATACCTTAAAATTAGGTTTGATTATAAAATTCATATATTTACCTAAATCATTTTCAAATACTACATTTTTAACATTTAATTCTTCTTTAATAAGATCTGTTAAATCAGAAATAACATCTTTATTTTTTCCATCAATAATTATTTCACTTATTGGTTGACGAACTTTTATTTTTACTTCTTCTCTTGCATTTCTACCTAGTGAAATAAGATCACGTACAAGATCCATTCTCTTTTCTATCTCTTCATTAATCATCTTTTCATCACATACTGGATAATCTTCTAAATGTACAGATTCTTTTCCTGTTAATTTAGTATAAATTTCTTCTGTTATAAATGGTGTTATTGGGGCAAATAATTTACATAGTCCTAATAATACATCATAAGTTGTTTTGTATACTGCCTTTTTAGAATCATTAAGTTCTGATCCCCAGAATCTTCTTCTATTTCTTCTTATATACCAATTAGATAAATCTTCATTTAAGAATGTAAACATATATTTAGTAACTTTATTTAAATCATATTCTTCAAATGCATCAGTTACATTTTTTACTAATTTATTATATTTTGATAAAAGCCATTTGTCTATTTCTTCTAGTGAATCATATGATACTTCAAATAGTCTTGGATCTACATTATCAGTATTTGCATATAATTCAAAGAATGTATATATGTTTTTAAATGTACTTAATATCTTAGAATTAATTTCTTTTACTCCCTCTTCATCAAATCTAAGTGGAGTCCATACTGGAGATGCATTAAGCATATAAAATCTAACAGCATCTGCACCAAATTTATTCATTTCTTCTTCTGGGTCAATTATATTACCTACTGATTTACTCATCTTTTTTCCATGTTCATCAAGCATCATATCATTTACTACAACATTTTTATAACTTGATACACCTGATACTAATGTTGAAATACAAATAAGTGAATTAAACCATCCTCTTGTTTGATCTACACCTTCAGCGATAAAATCTGCTGGAAATTGACTTTCAAATAATTCTTTATTTTCAAATGGGTAATGATATTGTGCATATGGCATAGCACCTGAATCAAACCAAACATCCATTACATCTGTTACTCTACTCATTGTTTTAGAACATTTATCACATTTAATATGAACATTATCTATATATGGTCTATGAAGTTCCATTGAATCTATGTCTATATCATCTACTGTTTTTTCTTTTAATTCTTTTATTGAACCAATACAAGTAACATTACCACACTCACAAGTCCATAATGGCATTGGACAACCCCAATATCTATTTCTTGAAATTCCCCAATCTACCATACCTTCTAGCCAGTTAGCAAATCTTTTTTCACCAACATAAGCTGGATGCCATGATACTTTTTTATTTGCTTCTATTATCTCTTTTTGTCTTGCTGTTGTTTGTATATACCAAGCTGGTTTTGCGTAATATATAAGTGGCTTTTTACATCTCCAGCAATGTGGATAATCATGGTTTAATTTTATTTTCTTAAATAATTTATCATTAGCTTTTAAATATTTAATTATTTCTATTTCAAGATCACTATCAGTTACAACAGTACCTTTCCATGGACCAATTTTATATTTACCATCCTTATCAACTGATTGAGAAAATGCTATACCATTTTCTTTTGCAACTCTAGAGTCATCTTCACCATAAGCTGGAGCAATATGTACAATTCCAGTACCATCTGCATCAGTAACATAATTATCTGCTAAAATTTTAAACGCATTTCCTTCAACTTTTGCAAATGGAAGTAATTGTTCATAAGAAAGACCTTCTAAATCTTTTCCAGTCATTTCTTCTAAAACTTTAAAGTCTTCACCAAGTACTTTTTCAGCAAGTGTCTCACATACTATAAATTTGTAACCCATTGATTCTACTTTTAAATATTTATAATCTCTATTAACACATAAGGCAACATTATCTATAAGTGTCCATGGTGTTGTTGTCCAAACAAGAACATAAGTATCTTCATCTTTTAATTTAAATGGTACTATTACAGTATTAACAGATACATTTTTATATCCTTGTGATACTTCATTTGCTGATAATTCTGTTCCACATCTTGGACAATATGGAAGTACTTTATTTCCATGATAAATTAGTCCTTGATCAAATATATTTTTTATTAAATACCATTCTGATTCAATATATTCATTACTACATGTAATATATGGATTTTCCATATCAATAAATTGACCCATTTGATCTGTTATTTTTTTAACTATATCTATGTTAGTTGCAGTTTCTTTATTACATTCCTTACAAAAATTTTCAATACCAAAATTTTCTATATCTGCTTTTGATTTAAATCCTAGTTTTTTCTCTACATTAACTTCTATTGGAAGTCCATGAGTATCAAGACCAATTTTTCTAAGTACTTTACTACCCTTCATTGTTCTATATTTACAAACTGAATCTTTTATTGTTTTCGCAAATACATGGTGAATACCAGGCTTTGCATTTGCGTATATTGGTCCATCATAGAATACAAAGTTTTCACAATTTTTTCTATTTTCAATTGTTTTTTCAAGTATATTCTCGCTTTTCCATTTTTTTAATATTTCTTTTTCCATTTCTGAATTTGTTTCTTTTTTTAAACTTTCAAATATCATACTAAATACCTCCTAAAACTACATATGTATAATATATAACAAACACTAAAAGCATAATTATCCCTTCATGTGCTTCTATTTTTCTTTTTTTAAATGTTAATATAAATAACAAAAGCGCTGCAAAAATCATAACAAACATATCTATATAATTAAACGCACTTGCATTTATATTTCCTATAAGCATGCAAGGCAGTCCTATAACTATTCCTATATTAAATATATTACTTCCAATAATATTTCCAATTGCTATATCATTTTCATTTTTTCTAGCTGCTTGAATACTTGTTACTAGTTCTGGAAGACTTGTTCCAAATGCTACTATTGTAAGTGATATCATTTTTTCAGACACATTAAGTGCTTTTGCAATTAAAGATGCATTATCTACAACCATATTACTTCCAAAAACAATAGATACAAGACCAATTAATAAAAATACAAACGACTTTAATATTCCATAATCTGGTTTTTCTATTTCATCTTTTTTACCCTTTTTAGTAATACTAAATAAATAATATATAAATATTGTAAAAAATAATAATATTATTATTCCATCTGTTCTTGTAATAATATTTTCTACATTTTTATCAAACATATTATCAAATGACAAAAACATAAGTAAACATGAAAATAAAATTGTAAGAGGAATCTCTTTTTTTACAGTATTGTCTTTAACACCCATTGGGGCAAATAAACTTGCAATTCCAAGTATACATAAAATATTAAAGATATTACTACCAACTACATTACCAAGCACTATATCTGAATTACCAGAAAGAAGTGCTTTTATAGATACAGCAAGTTCTGGAGCACTTGTTCCAAATGCTACTATTGTAAGACCTATAATCATTTTTGATACATTTAAATTTCTAGCAAGATTAGATGCACCATCTACTAAAGTATCTGCACCCTTTATAAGTAATACAAAACCTACAACTAATAATAAAATATACAAAATCATAATTTTCTCCTTTCAAAATATAAAAAGTCCATGAATATAAGGACGCATTCTAGCGCGGTACCACCTTACTTCATAGACTTCTATGCTCTTTAAAATTTATAACGTAATTACACGCCTTATTCTAATTATTCAAATAAGGATATCAAGAGTGATTTAATATTTATATCTTTATTACTTTTCACCAACTAGTAACTCTCTAAAAAAGATTTATAAATATCCGTCTCTATCATCTATTCATCTAATACTTCTATATCATCAATCATTCTTATTTGTTCTTCAAGATTGGACCTAAGTTTTCTTTTAAAAGAAATTATATTCTTTCTTAAAACTGCTGCTTGATATTCCATTCTCTCAGATCTAACAAGAGCGTCATTAACTATAACACTAGCATTTTTCTTAGCTTCCTCCAAGATTAAATCTCTCTCTTGCTTTGCTACTCTTCTAATATGTTCACCTGTATCTTGTGCAAGAAGAATTGCTTTATTTAATGTATCTGATAATTCATCATATTTTTTAGCTTTATCAATTATGTTTGAATCAAGTCTGTTTTTTTCAATTTCTTTTTTTAATCTTTCAATTTCATTATTTTTTTCTTTATTTGATTCAATCATTTTCTCAACTTGGCTAATTACATCATCAAGAAATTTATTAACCTCATCTGGATTATAGCCATGAAGTGTTTTACTAAATTTTTCCATTAAATCACCTCAAAACTATGTGTTATATATTAACACTCTTCATTTTGTTTGTCTAGTACTAAAATTCTACATCATCATTTTTTGTACGAGACTTTTTTTCTTCTTCATCAGTCATTTTACCTTGTACATTTATATTTTTAGGTGTACATAAGAAAATCCCAGGACCTAGTTTTTGTAAATCTCCACCTATTGCATATAAAGTTCCACTTAAAAAGTCTACTATTCTTTTTGCTTGTTCTGATGTTACTCTTTTTAAATTAACAACAACAGTATTTCTCTTTTTTAAGTGATCTGCAATTTGTTGACTTTCAGAATATGCTCTTGGCTCTAAAAGTATCATTTTGTTTCCTTCACTATTAGAATCTTTATAAGCTTCATCTATTCCTAAAGTATAGTATTCATCTTCTGTTACTTCGCCTTCGATTATATCTCCACCGAAAAATTTCTTCATCATTCCCATTATTTATTCCTCCAAACTATTTTAACTAATAATCATTTTACCATATTTTAATCTTTTTTTGAATAGTTTTTTTATAATTTAGAGAAAAAGATTTATTATTTTATTACTTTCTTTGCTTTAACTCCTACAACTGTTGAATTTTCTTCAACATCACCTAAAACAACTGCACCTGCTCCTATTTTAGCATTATTTCCTATTTTTAATGGACCTAAAATAATTGCACCTGCACCAATAATGACATTATCTCCAACTATCGGATGCCTATTTTCAATTACTTTACCAGTAGTACCTAAAGTTGCTCCTTGATATATAGTAACATTGTCACCTATTACTGCTGTTTCACCTATTACTATACCTACTCCATGATCTATAAACAAATTTTTACCTATTGTTGCTCCTGGATGAATTTCAATACCTGTTTTCTTTTTTAGTTTTTCAGATACATATCTAGCTAAAAAATAATGTTTTTTTCTATATAATTTATTTGAAATTTTATAATATAATTTTGCTTTAAAACTTGGATATAAAAATACTTCAAAAATACTTTTTATAGATGGATCTCTCTTTTTTATAAGTTCAAATTCTTCTTTTATATATTTCATATTTACCCCCCTAATAATATATATTCTTTAATTTTTTTGTTTAATAATAAAAAGGACTATAAGTCCTACAATAATTTTTTTCTTTTTAAATATATTGCAAGTATTAATGATAATACTAGTGAAAAAATCATTATCAATGAAAATGCAGAATTCATAACAGATAATTTTCCTAATTTTACATTCATTCCCATAAATGACGCAATCATTGTTGGAACTGAAAATATAATTGTTATACTTGTTAATATTTTCATTGCTTGGTTTAAATTATTTGAAATAATAGTAGCATATGCATCTGATACACTGCTTAAAATTTCCCTATATATATTTGCCATTTCAATTCCCTGTTTATTTTCAATTTGAGCATCTTCAAGTAAATCTAAATCATCTTCATACATTTCTATTACATTTCCTTTAAATATCTTCTCAATTAATATATCATTTTCTTTTAAAGAAGTAATAAAATAAACTAAACTTTTTTCTATATTTAAAACACTAATAAGTTCATTATTTTCTGTAGAATTATATAATTTTTTTTCACTCTTATCTATATTATTATTTATCATTTTTAAGTATTTTAAATATAATTTAGCATTTTGATACAAAATTTGTATTAATAATCTAGATTTCATAGATATCTGTACATTTTTAACTTTATTACTTCTTATTACTTTTAATACTTCTTGCTTTTTAGAAGATATTGTTAAAAAATAATTATCACTACTTATAATTATTCCCATAGGAAGTGTACTATATCTATTATTTTTTCCTTCTATATAAGGGCAATCAACTACTATAAGTGTAGAATTTCCTTCAAATTCAACTCTTGGAATTTCTTCTTCATCAAGTAATTTTAATATTAGATTTTTATCTATATTTGTTTTTTCTACAACTAAATCTATTTCTTCAATTGTAGGAGAAACAAGATCAATCCAACAATTTTTTTCTATACTATCTATTTTCTCTATTTTTTCTAATGATGTATTTTTATAAATTTTTATCATAGTAATCGCCCCTTTTTCTTTATAACCTATTTTTATATTAGTTATTTTTAAAATTTTGTCAAGTTAAAACTATGAAAAAAAGAGGAAAGTTCCTCTAATTTTCTGCTTCCTCTAACATATTAGTTATAAAAATTCCATATCCCTTTTTACAGTTGTCAACAATTACATGAGTAACGGCTCCTATAATTTTATTATCTTGAATGATTGGTGAGCCACTCATTCCTTGTACAATTCCACCAGTTTTATTTAAAAGATTTTCATCATCTATTGTAAATAATATATTTTTTGTTTCATCATCTTTATTTATTTTTTCTATATTTATACTATATTTTTCTATTTTTTCACCATCTGTTACTGTAAAAATTTCTGCTTTACCTAGCCTTATTTCATCTACTTTTGCGACATCATATAAATTATTATTTAGTTGTCCTGTATACTTTCCAAATATTCCTTTAATTGTATTATCATTAATTGTTCCAAAAACTTTACTTGAATCTACTTCTGCTTCTTTTTCACCTGGAGTACCATTTGATGATTTTGTTATTCCTGTTATATAAGAATAATATATTGAACCATTATCTATTAATAATTCACTTTCTGAATTTTTATCTAATATTTCATGACCTAAAGCTCCAAATGTCTTTGTTTCTGGATCAATAAATGTTAGAGTCCCAATTCCACTAATTGTATCCTTTACATATAATCCAGTTTTAAATTCATTGTCTACTTTAGCGATATCAAGTACTGTTTTATAACTTTTATTATTTCTTAAATATTCTATATCAATACTCTTTTTATCGTCATCATTTTCTATTTCTTTCGTAAAATCAGATATATTATTAATATCATTATTATTGACTTTAACTATATAGTCTCCTTTTTTTATTCCTGAAGTGCTTGCTAATAAAGTATCATTAACTTTATATAAACCTACGACTAATATACCTTTTGTTTTAACTTCTATACCAATATTTTGTCCTCCAACTATTAGTTTATTTGAATAAGCAAATGTATTTATTGGTATAATAAATAATGTAAGAAGAAACATTAAAAAAATTTTTTTTAAATTCATAATTTTTCTCCTTTGTAATTCGAATTACATTATTATTATTGACTAAAGAAAAAAATATATAGCACTAAAAAAATACCAATTTTTTTGGTATTTATTGTTTTATTTTTTTATTAAGTTTTAATATAGACATATCTATATTAAAACTATTACTCCAATCAAGAATATTTCTTTCATCAATAAAAACATTTAATTTTACTACTCTATCTTTAATTTTATATTGTTTTATAATACTTGAACAATTTTGTAAATCATAATCAATAAAATATAATTCTTTATAATTTCTTTTTATTACTACATTATATGAAAAATCATCATAGTAATAATTAAAAAATAAATAGTTATCATCTAAAGAAATATTTAAATTTTCTCTTAAACTGTTGCTTTCATCTCTTAATTCATCAAGTGTGGTTGATAAACTTAGACTAAGTTTCCAACTATCTTTATAATCTGATATTAAATATTTTAATCTTTCTAAATCCTTCTCTATTATTTTTCTCATTTCATGATACTTATCACTATTTGCACTTTCTCCTAAATAATCTACTGTAATATTTTCCATATTCAAAACCTCCCTAAAAAAATTTAATCCTCTCTTTTAAATTCTTCTAATTCTCCATTTTCATTTAATATTTTATTTACCTGTTCTGTTACTGAATCTAATTTATTAGAGCATTCTTTTGCAAGACGCATTGCTTCAGTATATTTATTTATTGCATCATCTAAATCTACTTCACCGTTTTCAAGTTCTTTAACTAAATCTTCTAATTCTTTTAAATTTTCTTCAAATTTCTTTTCTTTTGCCATTTTAATTCTCCTTTATTTCTAATACTTGTGCTTTTATTTCTCCATCTTGAACTTTAACTTTTATATTTTCATTTAATTTTACTTTTTTTATAGAAGTAATAACATTATTATTTCCTTTTACTACAGCATATCCTCTTTTTAAAGTATTAAGAGGATTTAATACTTCTAATTTTTCAACTAAATGATTATATTTATTTAATTTATTTTCATATATCTTCGTTGGTTTTAAAAATATATAACTTGATTCAACTGAAGATAATTTTAATCTATTAGTATTTATTACACCTAAAATAATTGTATTTAATTTTTCAATAGTATTTGATAATATTTGTTCCTTAACTTCATAAATACTCATAGGATTTTGAAGTATATAACTATTTTTTATTCTATTTAATATATTTTTAGAATTTTCTAATTTATTATTAATTAATTTGCTTGTTCTAATTTCATATTGGTTTATTAATTTTTTTAATTCTTGTTTATCTGGTACAGCAAGTTCTGCTGCTCCTGTTGGAGTTGCTGCTCTTACATCAGCAACAAAATCTGCTATAGTAAAATCAACCTCATGTCCAACTGCACTTATTATAGGTGTATTTGCATCATATATTGCTTTTGCAACTACTTCTTCATTAAATGCCCATAAATCTTCTATTGATCCACCACCACGACCTACAATTAATAAATCAAGATTGTATGAATCCGCTATCTTTATTTTATTTGCAACATCTACCCCTGCTTCTTTACCTTGTACTAATGCTGGAAATAAAATTGTTTCACATAAAGGATATCTTCTTTTTAAAGTTGATAAAATATCTTTTATTGCAGCTCCTGTTGGTGCTGTTACTATTCCTATTTTACTTGGAATTGCTGGAATTTTTTTCTTATGACTTTCATCAAAATAACCTTTTAATGAAAGTTTTTTCTTTAATTCTTCATATAAAGCATATAAATTACCAACACCATCTTGCTGCATATTACTTACATATATTTGATAATTTCCTGTTTGTTCAAAAACACTTATTTTTCCTTTTACTAAAACTTTCATTCCATCTTCTGGCAAAAAATTTATATTTCTTGTACTTGATGCAAACATAATAGCATTTATTCTTGATTCTTCATCTTTTATTGTGAAATAAAAATGTCCTCTAGAATGTTTTTTAAAGTTTGAAATTTCACCCTTTATATAAACCTCATTTAAATTTGAATCACTATCTATTTTATATTTTATATATCTAGTTAATGCTCCTACTGTTATGTAATTATTATTCATTATTTCATTTCTCCATGATATACATTATCAAGTACTGCATTAATCATATTTTTAACCTTTTCATCAGAATATTCTTTAGCAAGCTCAACAGCTTCATTAATTGCAACTACTTCAGGAGTTTCTGTATATACAAGTTCATATATTCCCATTCTAAGTATTGCTTGATCTGTTTTACCAAGTCTGTCTATATTCCAATCTTTTAAATTTTTATTAGCAATCTTATCAATATCATTTTTGTATTCTAATACACCTTTAACCATGTCATTAACGAATTCATTCTCTATAGGCATAGTTTCTTTTATAACTTCATCTGTATCATAATCAACATCATTTGCTTGATACAAAAATATTTGATATAAAATTGTCATTATTTTTTTTCTTAATTCTGTTCTATTCATAAAAATCACCTAAAATCATTTTATCATATAAGAAAAAAAAATACTATATTTTAGTATTTTATTTATTTAATTTTTTCATATATTTTTTATATAATCTTGTTTTACTTGGATTCATAAATTTAATAAAGTCTACTATAATTCCTAAAAATAATAAAATTATTAAAATTGTTGTTACATAAAACTTAGTTTTAATTAATTTTTCTTCTTCTGTATAATCCATATTTGAAAAATATTTTATATCATAATTTTTAGAATTATCATCTTCTTTTAATTTTTGTTTAATAACTTTAATATTTTCATTATCGGTTAATAATTCACCTTTTACTTTATTAGTTAAAGCTGTATTAGGTTTTACGACAACTAATAAATTATTTTGTCCATAATTTATATCATATATTTTAGCAGCATCTTCTTTATTATTATTTTGAAAAGAAAAACGTGTCTCTTTAGCATTTGATAAATCAAGTGTAATAAATTTTTCATTATCATCAATAAAAGGTTTTAATTCTTCATAATTAGTTACAGGACTATTATCTAAAAATATTCTTTTATAATCAGTTGAATTTATAATAAGTGTTACTACACATATTATAATCAATATAAGTTTTAATATAATATTTTCCGCCTTTGATTTTTTAACTAAATTATTAACTTCTTCTTTTATATTATCCATGTTAATCACCTATTTCTTTTCTTTAAAATAAATTTTTTATAATTATCATATCTACTTTGTAATATAAAATTATTAGATACCATTTTTTTTACTTCACATTCATCTTCATTTATATGCATACAATTTCTGTATTTGCATTTTTCTTTGTATTTTTCAAACTCAATAAAATTATCTCTTATATCTTCTTCTGTCATATCAATAAAATCAAGTGAGGAAAAACCAGGAGTATCCGCAACTAAGCCATCACACAAATTATATAATTGTATATGTCTAGTTGTATGTTTACCTCTTCCAAGCGCTTTAGATATTTCATTAGTATTTAAATTTAAACTTGAGTCTAATTTATTTATAAGTGTTGATTTCCCTACACCTGTTTGACCTGTTAAAATAGTTAATTTATTCTTAAATATTTTCTTTATTTTACTAATTTCTTCGTTAGTAAAAACATCATAACCTATTTTCTTATAATAACTAATTATAGTTTTTATATTATCTTTATTTTCAAGTAAATCTAACTTTGTAAAACATATAATTGGTTTTATATTATTAAATTCAATTATATCAATCATTTTATCAAGTAAATTTGAATTAAATTCTGGATTTGTTGCGCTTATTACAATTAAAGCATTATCAATATTAGCAACTGGTGGTCTTATTAATTCATTTTTTCTTTTTTCTATTTTGTCAATTGTTTTATTTTGAATATTTATTTGAACTATATCACCAGCAAGAGGTGTTATATTATTTTTTCTAAAAATTCCTCTTGCTTTACAAATGATATATTCATTATCATATTTTACTGTATAATCATTACTGATTACTTTAACAATTCTACCTATCATTGATTTTCCTCTTCGTTTTCATATGGAACCATATTACTGCCATCATCTACATCAGTAGGTGTTTTTTTAGATACTTTTATTTTAAGTGTTGTATTTGGTGTTATATCAGATCCAGCACTTCTACTTTGGTAAATAACTGTTCCTTCATCTACACTATCATTTATTTCGTCAGTAACAGATACATTTATTTTATATTCATTACAAAAATCTTGAACCTCTTTTAATGACCATCCTTCTTTAACAAAATCAGGATATTCTTTTAATATATTAGGGATAAATAAAGTAATTGAATCATTTTTTAATAAAATTGTATCCTTTTTAGATGATTGATCAATTATTAAATTTTCTTTTCCTATATATTTTGACTTGTCATCAACATCTTTTTTATCAACAGTTACATCTAATCCTTTTACTTCTAATTCTGCCTTTATTTTATTATAATCTTGTCCTGTATAATCGTTTATTTTTATTTTTTCACTACCAAGAGATTTATATAAAACAACAGTTGCGCCTTTTTTTACAGTTTTTCTAGCAGCAGGTTCTGTTTTAGAAACTTTACCTTTTTTTACTTCATCTGTATAATCTTTTTTTATTGTTGGCGATACTTTAAATTTCTTTTTTTGAAGTGTATCTGTTGCTTCTTTAATAGTTAAACCTGTCACATCTGGAACTACTACATCAGGTTTTCTAGTAAGTTCAGGAACAATGAAAATAGCAACTATGAATATTAAGATAATTGATAGGCATGCTCCTATTAAAAACTTAGTTGTTTTAGACATTTTTTTAGTATATTCATCATTTTTAACTGGTTTTACAACTATTTTATCTTCTTTTTCTTCCTTTGAATCATTTTTGTTTAATTCATCTTTTAAAGTATTCATAACTTTAGTATCTTCAATATCATTTTCTGGATATTTAAATACTATTCTTTTTTCATCTGCTCTTTCAGGAGACATTGTAGTTTTTAAATCATCATATAATTCTCTTACATTATTATATCTATTTTTTGGATTTTTAGCAGTTGCTTTTAATATTACATTTTCTAAAGATTGTGGAACCTTTGGATTTACCTTTCTTATACTAGGCATTGGTTCTTTTATATGTTTAAGCGCTATTTCTACTGCTGTTTCTCCTCTAAAAGGCATTGTTCCAGCAAGCATTTCATACATTAAAATTCCTATTGAATAAATATCACTTTTTATTGTAGAACCTTTTCCTGCTGCTTGTTCTGGTGGTAAATAATGTACTGATCCCATTACACTATTTGTTTGAGTAAGTTCTGATGCATTTAATGCCATTGCTATACCAAAATCAGTTATTTTTACCATTCCATCATCTAAAATCATTATATTTTGAGGTTTTATATCTCTGTGAATAATATAAGAATCATGTGCGTGAGCAAGTCCGTCTGTTAACTGACCTGTTATATCAATTACTTCTGGAATTGATAAATGACCTCTTTTCTTTATTAACTGCTTAAGAGTACTACCATTTACATACTCCATTACTATATAAAAGTTACCATCATCTTCTCCAACATCATATATTTGAACTATATTAGGATGACTTAATAATGATGCTGATTGTGCTTCTCTTTTAAACCTTCTTATAAATTTTTCATCATCAGATAAATCTCCCCTTAAAACTTTTACAGCAACATCTCTTTCTAAAATAGTATCATAGCCAAGATAAACATTGGCCATCCCACCTTCACCAATTAATTTTTTTATTACATATCTACCATTAATTTTTTGACCATTAACAATCATTACTCTGCACCTTCCTCTGTAAATAAACATGCAACTGAAATATTATCTGTTCCACCTCTAATATTACTTTTTCTAATTAATTTTATTACCTTTTCCTCTAAAGTAATGTTTTTATTTAATAAAACTTTCTCAATTTGATCATTAGATAACATAGATGTTAATCCATCACTAGATAAAATTATTCCATCAATATCTGGATCTACATCAAATATATCAACTTCTGCTGGATTATTTGCACCAAGTGCTCTCATAAGTATATTCTTTCTTGGATGATTTTCTGCTTCTTCCTGTGTAAGTTTTCCTGATTCAACTAATAAATTAACAAGTGTGTGGGGTTTTGTTACTTTATATAATTTTTCTGCTTTTAATACAAATCCTGATGAATCTCCTACATTTCCAAATAGTAAATAATCTTTCGTATATATCGCTAAAACTAAAGTAGTTCCCATACCTTTACTTTCTTCATGAATAGCAGTATATGCAAAAATTGATTTATTAATTTCATCAACTTCTTTTCTTATCCAGTTAATTGCATCTGCCTTTGTACCAAGAGTACTAAACTCTTTAAATTTTTCTGTTAAATGATCTATTGCCATTGAAGATGCAACTTCACCAGCTTTATGACCACCCATTCCATCTGCAACTGCAAGCAAATATTCATCATTTGTATTTTTTAATATAGTTACACTGTCTTCATTATGTGTTCTTACCTTACCTGTATCGGTTAAAAAATATGTCTTCATATTATTTTCCTCCTTGATTTTCTGCTCTAAGTTGTCCACATGCTGCTGATACCTTAGTGCCAAATTCTTTTCTTATTGTTACATTTATTCTACCTTTTTTAAGTATATCATAAAATTTTAATATTTGTTCATTTTTTGTTCTTTTAAATCCTATATTGTTTGTTTCATTATATGGAATTAAATTAACATAACAATTAACACCTTTTAATAAATTACAAAGTTCATATGCACACTCTTTTGAATCATTAATATCTTTTAACATAATATATTCAAAAGTTACTCTTCTATTAGTTACTTTAATATAATCTTTTACTGCTTTCATAATTGATTCAATATTATAAGCTTTATTAACTTTCATTATTTTATTTCTAATTTCATCGTTAGGTGCATGAAGTGATATTGCTAAATTAACACCTATATCTTCTTTAATAAATTCGTATATTTTTGGAACTAATCCTGAAGTTGAAACAGTTATATGTCTAGAACCAATAGCTGGTCCATATGGATCATTAACTATTCTAATGAAATTCATAAAGTTATCATAATTATCAAAAGGTTCACCTATACCCATAATAACAATATGACTTATTCTTTCATTTATATCTTCTTCCACCTTTAATACTTGCATAAGCATTTCATCACTTGTTAAATTTCTAACTTTTTTAAGACGTCCACTTTCACAAAATGCACATCCCATATTACATCCTATCTGAGATGATATACATATACTTATTCCATAGTCATGATACATTAAAACTGACTCTATTCTGTTACCATCATTTAATTCAAATAAATATTTTTTTACTAAATTATCTTCTTGTTTTTTTACTAATTTTAAAGTATCAAAATAAAAATCACTGTTTAACATTTCAATAGTCTTCTTATTTAAATTTGTCATTTCTTCAAAAGATTTTGCCTTTTTTCTGTAAAGCCATTCAAATACTTGAGTAGCTCTAAACTTCTTATCACCTTTACTTACAAAATATTCTTCTAAATCTTCTCTTTTTATACTATATATACTTTTCATAATTCACCTACTACTTTTTAAATTATATCATTTTTAAAAGTATTAAAAAAGATATATAACAATTTAGTCATATATCTTCTTTATTTTTTTAAAATTTTAGACATGTTTTTTACGTTTATACTATTTAAATATTTTACCTATTATACTATTTTTATCTTGAAGACCATTTAAATAATCTTTTACAAGCACTCTCTTTTTTCCTTCAAATTGAATTTCAGTTAATAATATTTCTCCATCAATAGTTTTTACACCAATTGAATCTTTATATAAATTTATTATTTCTCCATTAACACCACTTTTTTTACTATCTCCAATTTTTGATTCATATATTTTTACTTTTTTATCATCAAAAGTTGAATAACCAACAGGCCATGGATAAAGACCTCTTATTTGATTATAAACTTCTTTTTTTGTTTTATTAAAATCAATTTTTTCTTCTTCTCTTGTCACATTATATGCATATGTAACTAAACTTTCATCTTGTTTAACACTTTTAAAATCTCCACTTAATAGTTTAGGTAAAAATTCTATAATCATTTCTGATCCTAATTTACTTAATTTATCAAACAATGATCCTGCTGTATCATTTTCATCTATAATAACTTCTTTTTGATATAATATATCACCTGAATCCATTTTTTCATCCATATACATAATAGTAACACCTGTTTTATCATATCCATTTATTATTGCTTTATGTATTGGTGCACCTCCCCTTAACTTTGGAAGAAGTGATGCATGAATATTTATACATTTATATTTTGGAAAATCTAGTAATGCTTTAGGTATAATTTGACCATATGCACATGTTATTATTATATCAGGATTTAAATCTAATAAAGATGAATATTCTTCTTTAATTTTTTTAGGTTGAAACACTTTTATATTATGTTTTAATGCACATTCTTTTACAGGAGAAAACTTTATCTCTCTTTTTCTTCCAACTTCTTTATCAGGTTGTGTAACAACACCAATAACATTATAGTTTTCAATTAATCTCTCAAGTGGTAAAACACTAAAATCTGGTGTCCCCATATATAAAATTTTTAAATCATTCATTCTTACGCACCTTCTTAAAATAAATTAAGTACATCTTTTACTGTTATTATAACCATAAGTAACATAAGTAACATAAAACCTATACTATTTATCGTATTTTCTATTTTAGGATTAATTTTAGAACCTTTTATTTTTTCTATTATTAAAAATAATACTCTACCACCATCAAATGCTGGAAATGGAATTAAATTTATAAATCCAACATTTATTGATAAATATGCTGTTAAATATAATAATGCTATTATACTTGCTTTTGCACTTCCAACAACACTATAAATTCCAACAGGACCAGATAAACTATTTAATCCAACCTTTCCTGTAAATAAACATTCTATAACTATAATCATTGATTTATATATTGATTTAAATTTATAACCTGCATATTTAAGCGCTGAAACTATTCCTTTTTCTTCATATGATTTTATACTTATTCCATAATAATAAGTTTTATCTTTTTTACTATATTTTGGTTTTATACTAATATCTTTAGTTTTTCCATCTTTTTTTTCAATTTTAAAATTTACTTTTGAATTTGGTTTTACAATAGCAAGTTCAGTTTGAATATCATCATAATTTTTAACTTTTTTATGATTAACTTCTATTATTTTATCTTTATCCCTTACACCTGCATTATATAAAGGGTAATCTTTCATAATGTTATCTATTTCATTTGTATTAAAAACAGAACCATTACATAAACCTATTATGAAAAGAAGAATAAATCCTAATATAAAATTATTCATTACGCCTGCGATCATAACAAGTAATCTTTGAATCCAAGATTTATTATATAATTTTTTATCATCTGGAATTTTTAACTTATCATCTTCTTCTAAGTCTTCTTCCCCAGCCATCGCAACATAACCACCAAGTGGTATTGCTTTTATCATATATTCTGTCTCATCATTTTTTCTTTTGAAAGAGAATAATTTAGGACCAAATCCTAAAGAAAATTCATAAACATATATACCTGCTTTTTTAGCAAATATAAAGTGACCTAACTCATGAAAGAATACTATACTTCCTAAAATTATTAAAAATATTATTAATGTCAACATTTTTTCCTCCTATATTAAACCTATTAAAATTGTGTACCCAATTACAGTAAAAATTATACTGTCTAATCTATCTAGTATTCCACCATGACCTGGCATAATATTAGAGAAATCTTTAATTTTAAAATATCTTTTAATTGATGAAAAAAATAAATCTCCCAATTGACCAATTATAGATAAAATAAATGTAACTAAAATAATCATAGGAATATTAACTCCTGGATTTATTTCATATATATAAAATATACTTGCAATTATAGTTGCGATTAATGTTCCTGATACTGATCCTTCTATAGTTTTATTTGGTGATACTTTTGGTATTAATTTATGTTTTCCAAAAGATTTACCACATATGTATGCGAATGTATCAGTTAAAACTGTTATTAAAAACAAATATATAAATACTAATAAATCTTCTACTCTTGCATTTCTTAATAAACTAAATGCAAATCCTAAAAATGCTACATTACCAAAAATAACAATTGCGTCCATAAAATTATAATTTTTTTTGTCAATAAAAATTAAAGGTATAAATAATAGAAAAATTGAAATTGCATATGATAATTCAAGTGTACCATCAAAAATTCTCCCATTTAATATTATTAAAATAAGTGATACATAAGAAACTATTTTAATAAAACTATTCTTATTTTCAACACTTACATTATTTAGTTCCTTTAAACCTAAACAACCAACTATTGATATTCCTATATCAAACCATATTCCTCCAAACATAATTATTGGAATACATATTATTAATGCGACAATTGCGCTTATTACTCTTTGTTTCATATCTATCCTCCATACTAGAATAATTATATAACAAATACACTCTTTTTACAACAAAAAAGCTTAACATTACTTAAGCTTTTTCTTCTTTGATTTATCATATAAATAACATATTTCATCTGGATAATCAGTTATTATTGTTATATTTTGTATATATTCACCTATATTTTTATATAATTCATTATAATCATCATACGAATTAATAGTCCAAATAGATATACTTTTTCCTTTATTTGATGCATTTTCTATAATTTCTTTATTAATTAAATTTTTTCTTATTCCAAACATATTAAAATCACTATCTAAATATTTTAAATCTTTTTCGTCTTTTATTATTAGTTGATATTTATAATTAGGATATAATTCTTTCATTTTTGTTAAACTATCATAATCAGTTGATTGAAATACAATATCTAAATTACCTTCATAATCTTTAAATATATTATTTAACTTATTTATAAACTTATCACTATTATTATTAAATTTTATATCTATTAAAAGGGTTTTATTGTAATCATTTTCTATTACCCTATTTATAGAAATCATTTTTTCTTTTTTATTTGAAAGTAAATTGTTTCTATCAAATTCTAGTTTACCATCTATATCTAACAATGTATCAAAATAACATTTTAACTTTGATTCTTTTTCTATGGCATATTTTTTATTTTTTATATCAACAAAATTTTTTTCTTCTACATTGCCTATTCCTTTTACAACTTTATTGTGTGAAAGAATTATATAATCATCTTTTGTTAGCCTAACATCTACCTCTACACCATCTGAACATTTACTTTCAAAACCTTTTTCTATTGCTTTTTCTGAATTTTCGATTTCTATAGATGAAAAACCTCTATGAGAAATTATATTTAAATCACTTTCATAGGAATGATTTTCTATATTTTTTTCAAAAGAAACTCTTCTAAACGAAAATATTGAACTAATTGTTACCCCTGTAAAACCACTTAAAAAGATTAATTTTTTTATCTTTAAATTCAAAATTAATCTTTCTTATTATATTTTAATTGTTTTTCATTATCTTCTTCTAGATTTTCTATTTCTACAAAAGATAATTCAACATTGTGGCTCTTACATAATTTTTTTAGTTCTTTATATGATAATTTTAACTCTTCAGCATCAATATCTAATAAAGGTTCTAAACCAAGATTTGAAACAAGTTCTTTATACAGTTTTCCATAATTAGATCTTTCTACATCTTCTATTTTATTGATTTCATCTACTATGAAATCCGCAATTTCTCCTATATCTAATGATAAATCTTCACCTCTATTAAATAAGTAAATTGAACTTAACATATTAAATACAGGAATCAATTCTATATAAAGTGATGCAATATTTAAATAAAAAACATTTTTAAATACTTCTTTATTTAAAACTCTTAGTCCTTCTTTGCTTTCCATACATAAATCTTTTTTATATTTTAATTTTGATTTAGCTTCATTTACTCTATCTATATTTTCTTTAATAAAACTATAGTTATTTAACACTAAACTTGATAAGCCCATTGATAACAAGATTTTTTCTTTCATATTTTCCATACTACACCCCACCTTGTAAATAATATAATAACATAATTTTTACAAAATAAAAAGTTTTATTTTATTAAATCTAAAATAAAACTCTCAACCTCTCTTGATTTACTAATAGCTTTTGATATTTGATTATACTTATAATTCCAATATGAAACTTTATCAATCATAAATTTCTTATTATTACTTACAAATTCATCTACCTTTTCTTCAGTAACAGATGTAATTGCGTCCGCTAATCTCTTTAAATCTATTTCATTTAGATTATACTTGCTTATAGATTTTTTTATATCTTCTAAATCATTATTATTAATTATTTGAAAAATCAAATCATTATAAACTAAATTTTGTTCATTCAATCTGTTTTCTATTTTATCTTTTTCACTATTATATTCTTCTTCTGTAATAATATTTTGACTTAATTTAAATTCTATTTCATTTAAATCACTTTTTATTTGAGTTGCTTTTATATCCTTTTCAGATGCTAAAGAATAAATATCCTTTTTACTTCCATCCGGATTAAATTCTATTTCTAAAATACTATTATCCTTTATTAAATTAGGATTTTCTTTTACAAGATTTCTTAATTTACTATCAATAAATTCGTTTCTTTGGTTTTGTAAAATATCAGTTTCAATTTCTTTATTCATCAAAAACACCCTCTACTGGTTTTGTTTTAGTTAGGCTTTTCTCAATTATTTTAGCTTTTTCTTTTACCATTTTATCTATATCTTTCTTTTCTTTTTCTGATAAATAAGTCATTACTATCTCTTCTTTTGTTTTTCTTAAATTTTCTCTTGTTATTTGCATAAAAATCCCTCTTTATTTTATTTCTTCAACTTTCATAAAGTTTGTATATTTAACACCTTCTAAAGGAAAACTTCCAGCGATTACCACTCTATCTTTTTCTTCTAAATTAATAATTTTTTTAGCTACATCAACTGATAAATCTATTATCTCATCTGTATTATTTACTACAGGAACTTTAATAGGAAATATACCATAGTTAATAGTTAAACCTCTGACAACTTTTTCATCTGGTGAAATAGCAATTACAGGACAACTTGGTCTATAATTACTAATATCCTTTGCTGTATTTCCTGTTCTTGTTGAGCATACTATAGCTTTTGCTTCAACTCTATTTGCACAATCAACACAAGAATATGAAATTGCTTTTGATATTTCTATTTTTTCATTTCTATTTATTTCAAGCAATAAATCGTTATAATCAATTTCATTTTCTATAGCATCAATTATTTTGTTCATAGTTTTTACTGTTTCTACTGGATATGATCCAATTGCTGTTTCAGAAGAAAGCATTACAGCATCTGTTCCATCAAGTACTGCATTCGCAACATCACTAACTTCTGCTCTTGTTGGTCTTGGATTATACTGCATAGATGCAAGCATTTCAGTTGCAACAATACATATTTTTTCTTTTTCTTTAGTTAAAGTTGCTATTTTCTTTTGTAAACTAGGTATTTTTTCAAGTTCAACTTCTATACCTAAATCACCTCTTGAAATCATTATTCCATCACTCATCTTAATTATATTATCAATTTCATCAATAGCATTTTTATTTTCTATTTTACTAATAAGTTGTATATGACTATCATTAAGTTCTATTAATAAATCATTAACATCAAGTACATCTAAATGAGAATTTACAAGTGATAAAGCTAAATAATCAACTTGCATCATTGATGCAAATCTTATTGTATCTTTGTCAAAATTAGATAAAAATTTAATATTAAAACTTGCATTAGGTATATTAATACTACAATTACTACATATAAAGCCATCATTATTTATATTACATATTAACGTTTCACCATCTGTTGCTTCTACTTCTAATTCAACATTTCCATCATTAACTAATATCTTTTCACCAATTTTACAATGTTCTATTATTGCAGGTAATGACACTGAAAGCATATTTTCATTACCTACAATATTATTCTTAACTATTCTAATTTTTCTATCTTTTATAAGTTTTACTTTATCATTTTCTAAAGTTCCAATTCTAATTTCAGGTCCTCTAGTATCTATCATTATACCTACTTCTACATTTAATTCACTTGAAATTTTTCTTGTCTTTAAAATAACATCTTTGGCAAATTCACTACTTGCATGACTCATATTTATTCTAATGACATCTGCACCTGACATTATAATATTTCTTATAACATTTTCATCTTTAGAAGATGGACCAATTGTTGCTATCATCTTTGTCTTATTCATACTATCACCTATTATAATTATATAACAAATATGATTATATTAAAATATTATTTTTAAAAGATTGTAAAAAAATTGTAAGAAAAAAGAGATTTTTTTAATCTCTTTTAAATTCCATCTTCTCCTTCAGAAGGTCCAGTTTTATCTCCTGAATCACTAGAGTCTCCTCCAGTTTGTCCACCTGTTGTTCCTGAATTATCAGAGTTTCCACCAGTTTGACCATTACCAGTTCCTGTATTATCAGAGCCACCACCAGTTTGAGTACCACCTGATTCTGAATCTAATTCACATTTATTTGGATCACTTGTTTCCTTGTATCCACTCCAACATTTACAGTTTCCTGGTGTTCCTGTTGCATAAATACATTTCGCAGTTGTATCTTCAGTCTTTTTTTCTTCCTCTTCTTTTGTACATACACCACTAGAATTTTTCTTATATCCCCATTTACATACACAAGTAGTTTTATCTGCACCTAATTCTTCATTTTCTCCACACTTATTTTCTTCAGTAGTTGTTGTTGGTGTTGCTGCTTTTGGAATATCTGCGCCACCAGAAACATTTTTACCAATTACCTCTTGTTCATATTCTTCATCTGCAGAAAAACTAAATGATGTAGCTGGTTTTTCTTCTTTTAATTCTAAATTAACTTTCATAGCATTTTTTATAGCATTCAATGATTTTTGATATGGAATATATTCATATAAAGGCATATTCATGATACCATCTTGATATAGACCACCAGTACCATTTAAATACATTTTTTGTAAATTTATAATATCATTGTCATCTGTTAGATCTTTACTATTAATTATTACATTTTTAAATACATTGTAAAATGATAATATTTGTTTTCTATCCATATTAGTAGTCATACTATTTCCAACTGCATCAAGCAAATTATAAAATTGACTTACACTTGTCATACTTTTTGCTTTATTTATAATAGCATTTATTACTAATTGTTGATTTTGACCTCTTACAAAGTCATTTCTATCACCTTTATTCCATTTAGCACCACATGTTGGATAAGTTTTTCTATTTCTAGATAACGCTAATGCTTGTACACCATTTAAATGTTGCATACCTTTATCAACATAAACTGTATTTTTAAGAAGTCTATTTTCATCAGTTTCACAGAATGCATATGGAACATCTACATCTACTCCACCTAATGCATCAACTAATTTTATTAAACCTCTAAAATTAATTTTTGCATAATAGTCTATATTTACATCAAATGTATTTTGAATAGTATTTATCATACATTTATCTCCACCACTAGCTGCATGTGTAATTTTACTTCTTCTATTTCCATAACAAGAAATAGGAACAAAAGTATCACGAGGTATACTTATTATAGTAGCATTTAATGTATTTGGATTAAACGTAATAAGCATTAATGAATCACCCAATCCACTTGCTTTTGATAAATCTTCAGCAGTTGAATCAACACCCATAAGTAAAATAGTAAATGGTTCTGTTACTGATTTTGTTGATGCGATTGTTTCAGTTTCTTTTCTTATTTTCATTTTTTTAGAATATTTATCTAAAACTGTAACTTCTGTACTGATGTTTTCAAACTTTTCCATTCCACTATATAAATCAGCATAACTACTAGAAACAAATGCCGCATCTATTTTTCCTTCATATAAATCATAAAGCATAGTTATTGTATCATCATAATCTTCTATTAGTTTTTTATCTATCTTATCTTTTTTTATTATTTCTTTTGTTAAAACATAACCTTCTATATTCTTTTTATCAGATATTCTACCAATTTTTGTATCACCTGTTATATCTGAAACACTAGATAAAGTACTTGTATTTAAAGTTATTAAACTTGTACTATATGTTTTTACTTTTTTAACAGATATATTATCTACAACACTTAATCCTTTATCTATTGTATAACTAACAAAATATTGAGCTGCACCTAAAAGTAATATAGTAAATATAAATGCAAAATATTTTCTTTTTAAAGGCTTCCTTCTCATTTTTAAATATTTTACTGCTAAAAAGATATCAAATAATATAGATATTGCTATTACAGAATATCTTATTAAATTTTCTATATCTGTAAGTCTATATAAATTATAAATTAAGTAACCAGATATAGTTAAATACATACCAAGCAAAATACCTGTTACTAAATTTACTTTTTTAAATTTTTCTTTATTTTTTGCCTTTTCTAATTTAATATTATTTTTTTCTTCTCTTGTCATATAAATTCCTCCGAATATTTTAACATATTAATTATAACTCAAATTAATACTAATATCAATTTACATATGATTTTTTATTTATTAGTGTAAAGTTAAAAATAAGTATATTAGCTATACTTATTCTTCTTCAACTAATTTAGCTACTGAAAATTTATTTGCATCTTTTACTACAATTACAGTTGCATCTGTCTGATAACCTAAGTCTTCTTTATAAGTCCAACTTAAATTAACCTTATATGCTTCATCAATATTTTTAAATTCATCTGTAGTTAATTCATCACTTGCATTTATTTCTTCTATACTATTAACTTTAATTGTTTCTACAACTGGTAATTTTTGATTTCTATTATCGTTTAAATTATTTTTAACATATTTATAAAATTGATCTCTAGCCTTATCTACAAATGATGTTTTATAGTTTGAATACACAAATTGAACTCCACCAACATCATTTTTAGTTATTTTATTATCAAGTGTAAAGAAATCAATAATAAATAATTCTGCGACTAACTTAGAATATTTTTTATTATCTATTGTAGATTTTTTTAATTCTTTCTTTAATTCATTAAACTTTGTTTTAAAAAGTTTTGTATCTGTATCACTTATTGTATAATCAAAATCTTTAATTGAATCTACTACTTTTTCTTTTTCTTCTATTTTATCATTACCTTTATTAAGCGTAGTATAAGCAAATACACCTACTACTATTAATATGATTAATATTAAAACAATTATTACTTTCTTTTTTTTATTTTTCTTTTTAGCTTTTACATCAGTGCGATTTTTTTTCATACTATTCACCATTTACCCTTTTTAACTTATTCTTTTCATTTTTTATTAAATCATACAATATTATGTCATTAGATATTTCAAGTTTTTTTGCCGCTATTTCATTATTTTTTTCTATTTCTGTTTCATTAATTACAGCATCAGTATTTAAAACCTTATATTCATTTTTATTACTATTATAATAAATATTATTTGTAAGCCAGTTTCCGTTTGGGAACACAACTAAATTATCATCTAAATTCATTATATCATTACCTAAATTATATTTTGGTGTTACTCCAAGCATATTAGCAAGTGTTGGCATTGCATCAATCATTCCCATTGCTGTTGTTATATTTTTTTCTAATTTTTCATCTTTAGTCCATATAATAAATGGCACAGATCTATCAAGTTCATATTTATAATAATCTACATCTATATAGTCTTCTGCATCTTTATCTTTTATTCCATCAGTTTCTTTATCATAGTTATATAATTTAACATAATCTTTTTTAGGAAGTTTTGCATCATGATCACCATAGATTACAAGTATTGTATTATCAAGTAAACCTTTCTCATCAAGTTCAGTTAATAATTCACCAATAGCTGAATCTGCATAATGAACTGATTTAAAGTAATTTCCAAGTTTTGTTCCTTCCATATATGGATGAGATACTGTTTCAGTTACTTCTTCGCCATTTTCATTTGTTTTCTTAACGTCTTCTTTTATATCAACATCAAATTCACCATACTTATCTACATCAGAAAATGGTGTATGATTTGAAAGCATTATCATAGTTGCAAAGAATTTACCATTTTTTTCATGTTCAGTTTTAAGTAAATCTGTTGTTTGTTTAAAGAATGCTTTATCTGATATTCCAAGTCCTATTGAGTTTTCTTCAGTTACTTTATATGATTTTTTACTATAGAATGTATTATATCCTAAAGTTTTATGAAAATTATCTCTATTCCAGAAACTACCATTATTACCATGGAAACTCAATGTGTTATAACCACTATCTTTTAATAAATGTTGAATAGATTCATATTCTCTGTTCCAATAACTAACTGCAACTGCACCATTAGTTACAGGTAAAAGTGATGTTGAAAATGTAAACTCTGCATCAGAGCTTGTACCACTACTAACTTGTGAATAATAATTGCTAAAGAACATTCCTTCTTTCGAAAGTTTATTTAAATTTGGTGTTACTTCTTGATCATTAAATTTTAATGTCATTGCTATTTTTTGAACACTTTCTGCATGAATAACAATTACATTTTTATCTTTAAATTTATTTGTATATTCATTTGTTTTAGATGATTCTTTTGAATTATAATACTCTCTAAAATCTTTAGCAGCATTATCATAACCAAACAATGTATTAAATTTTGCATCTAAACTTTTAAATAAATCATTCATTTGATATGTATATACACCAAATTTAGTAACTAAAAATTCTCTATTCCATTGTTTACTTAATCTACTATATTCTAAAGCTGTAACTGTCATAAAAAACAATGCATAAACTGATATTCCAGTTATAATTGTTCCTAAAAATCTCTTTTTCTTATTTTCTTTTTTAGCAACATAATTATAATAATCATCCTTTTTTAAGAAGTGATGCGCTATTATTAATACTATTGGTTGCCATAAAAATATAAAATCTTTGAATTGAAGTACATTTTGTACAACTGCGTCACCCACATCTATAACTGTTAAAGATACAGCTATTAAAGAAAATGACGCAAATGACATGTAATATGTATAATACAATGAATTTACTACACATACTGCTGTAAATATAACAGATAATATTAATAAATATCCAAATCTTTTTCTTGGTTTAAATAAATAAACAAAAGATCCAAATAATAATATTATTGCTAAATCTGCTAATATTGGTTTTATAGCAAAATAATTATGTACAGTAAAAAATCTAAGAAACATTCCATTTAATAATGATGTTACTATAAATATTATAAATAATTTGTTTGTACTTGCATACTCTTTATAATTAAATTCTTTAAAAAATTTTACAATTCTATTAATTGTTGATTTTATTTTATCCATCTTTATTACCTCCACACAACATTACCAATTATATCACTTTTTAATACAAAATACTATTTATTATTCTTTTTTGTTTACATTTTCCATTATTTTTATTTTGTCATTTGTTGCATTTATTACCATTCCAAATACAAATATGTATGATATGATATAAATCCAAAGCATTAATATAACAATATTTGCTGCACTTCCATAAAAAATATTATATGAAGAAAAATGAGTTATATAATATGAATAAATAGCTGTTGCTATAACCCATAAAATTGTAGTTATAATAGCACCATAATTTACCTCTTTACTAGATATTTTTTTATTAGGTGCAAGTGTATAAATAATTTTGAGAAAAAAGAATATTACAAAGAATGTCATTGGCCATCTTAATATATCATATATTATTATTAAATTTGAATTTATAACATCTATAAAAGATAACAATTTTAAAATTCTTCCACCAAAGACTGAAATAATAGCTATAAAAATAAATAGTAAAACAAGTAATATTGTTATAATAATTGACTTAACCATATTTTTTATAGGATTTTGTTCATCTGTTTTATATATTGTTGATGCTGCTATTATTATAGACTTTGTACCTCTTGAAATCAAAAAAATAGCAGATACAATAATTATTATTACATTAAAGTCAAGTCCTTTACCTTGTACTAGAGGAACTATTAATTTACTTGTATTTGCAGGAAGTGATAACTCTATTGCATCTACAATTGTATCAATTGAAATAGAAAAAATAGGTGCTATTATACCTAAAACTAAAATTATAGGAAAAATTGATAATAAGAAGAAAAATGCAATTTGTCCAGGTAATATTTGCATTACTGGATTTTTCATTGTTTTTATAAGCTTATTATAAAATTTCTTTGCCCTTGTTTTAATTTTTTTCATATAATTCACCTATTTTATTTATTATTCATTATTATTCATTTCTTTACTTGTTTTAATTTCTAAAACAGCTTCATTCATAGCATCATCTATTGTTTTTATATCATCTTGAATCATACTATAACCTAGAAGTACTCCAAAATTATATGGTAATGTTTTAAATTCTTTATATAATTTTCTCATGTAAGCAATTACTTTTGTTTCTTCATATCCAACCATATATATCAAGAATTCATCACCATTTGTTCTTACAATATCACTTTGTTCTAATTGATTATTTATAAGAATATTTGCAGCCTTTTTAATTACCATATCCCCTTCTTCATGACCATAAACATCATTAATATGTCCAATTTTATTAAGTTCTATAATTATTATTGCTTGTGGATATATTTTGTTGTTTTGCCACTTTTGATAATTTTGATTTAAATAATTTCTATTTTTTAAAGATGTTAAGTGATCTACATATTTAATTTTTTCACTCTTTTTAATAGTATTAATTGATTTTTCTTTTTTAAAATATAGTGTTAAAACAAATATAATTACAAAAGTTAATATTAATACATAAATATATTTCATATCAACCAATTTATTATCTGATTGTAATTTTACATATGCTCTTGCTTGATATAATCCTGAATCAAGTGTTGAAATATAATATTTAAATAAACCATTAAATGCCTTATTTCTATTTGTATTTAATGTTATAAAATTATATTCTGTATCTATATCTTCTTCATATATTATTTTATAATCTTTTAAATCAGTATTTCTATAATAATTATATAAATTATAATCAAGAACAACAACAGAATTATCATTCATATTATTAAATAAAGATTTAGCATTTCTATACGTCTTAATAGATACTTCTAATCTATTTTTTAAATAATTAGATATTTTATCATCTATCATTATAACATCCATTCCTTTTAATCCTTTAAGTGAAGAAACAGATGTCTCAACATTATTATTACTTGTTAATACTACAACTTTTTCTTGATATGGAGAAAATGTTGAATCAAAATTTTTCTTATCTAAATCACTATAATTATAATAATTAAATGCTACATCAACTTTACCATCATTAAGTGCTTTTGTTAATGCTTTTACTGAACCATATTCTTTTACCTTGAATGATATTCCCATTCTTTTAGCAAATTCATCTAATATTTCACTATTATATCCAATAAATTGATCATTAACTTTTGATTCATATGGTAAATTTTTAACAAATCCATATGTATATTCTTTACTAAGAAAATCTGCCTTTGTAACATCATCTATTTTCTTTTTATCAAAATATAAATCAAACAATCTATCATTGTAAGATTTATCTAATTTGTTCTTACTCCATCTTATATAATATTTCTTTAATATACTATTTAGTACACTATTATCACCATTAACTTTAAATATATAATTTGTTGTTATTTCAGGAATATCATATACGATATAATAATTGTTTTCAAAAATTTGATCTATATATAAATTTTTAGGTACTACTGCATATAAAATATCATTATTATTAATTGCTTTAATTATGGAATTAATATCTACATAGCTATTAAATATAACATCTTCATCATCTGATAAATATGATTTAATCATATTTAAATCAGACTCCAATGCACCAATTGTTGTATTTTTTAAATCCGAAAAATTTTTAACTTTATTATTATCTTTACTTATAAGAACATAATTATCACTATAAAATAATAATTCATTACTGCTTACTTTTGATTTTTTACTTGTCTCAAAAGAATATTCTTTAGATGTTGGAGTTTTTTCTAAAGAATAAGGTAACATATTAAATTCTATTTTATTTTCTTTTGTAAAATCATTTAAAAAATCAAAAAACACACCTTCCCCATCTTCACCAAATATAGGAAGATCATTTATAACAGATACATCTATTACTTTTGATTGATTTTTTTCGATCCATCTTTTTTCTAAAACAGAAAAAACACCATTTTTATCATTCTTTTTATTTATTGAAGTTGCAATAAATATTATTATAACTGCTATTATAATAGGTATAAGAATAAATAATATTTTCTTTTTTTTATTTTTATTTTTCATCATATTCACCCTACCAAACTATTTCTTTACTACTTGAATTTTTATAACCTATTAAAGGAAAACCTTCTGAATTTGTTTTTTTAGATATAAAAATTTGAATATCATAAAATTTCTTTTCTTTTTCTGAAATTACACTTAATGAATCATTTGCTATATTTTTCGCATCATCTACGCTTACATCATCATTTACTGTATATAATATATTTATTATTTTTCCTTTTATTTTTATTTGTGTTGAAGATGCTTTTTCATTTGAATCTATTTTTTCTATTATTTTCTTTTGATCACTTTTAGTAAAAGGAACATCTTTTATTCCGTCTAATCTGTTACCATAATTAGTATTAGAATTTGATGGAAATAAGAAATTTTTTATTGAAATTAAACATATAAGTAATACAATAAAAATACAAACATAAACTAAGAAATATTTATTTTTTATTAATTTTTGAATTTTCTTTTTCATATAAAACACCTCTATGCAATATTTTTAAGGATACTATCTATCCCTATAACGCTATTATTATCATTATTATTTTCTTTATTTAAAATATTATTAATTTGATTTTCATTAATTAAGCCTCTTCTTTGTGGACTATCTGAAATATAAGTTTTTCCTGAAAAATCTAAGATACTTAATTCAGTATATTCTTCCTTTTTTTCTGTTGAAACTGACGCTGGCGTTGATAATTCAAAATCTAAAGACTCTGGTTCATTTACTACTGTTTTTTGAATATTTACTTCAGGAGTTTGATTTTGCTGAACTATATTATTTTGTTCATTTTTCGTTGACATTTCAGTTTTAAGTTCTTGAATTTCATTTTCAATTTTATCTAATCTTGTAAAAATTTCATTTTCTTTTTCTTTACCTAAAGATCCTGAATTTAATGATGGATTTTTAAAAGCCATAATTAATCATTCCTTTCTTTTATTTATTAGCTATTTTCATTGTTATACTTTTAACTTTTTCCCATTCTTCTTCATCAGTTATTGAATCAAGAAAGTAACTACCATTTGTTTCTCTAATTCTTGATGTATAAGTCTTATAATTATTATCTGGAGTTTTTTCATTAAATGTATATACAATATAGTCTTTATTTGTTTCATTTACTTTAAATACTGTTATTATATCAGCTTGTACTTTTTGTCCAATTGAATTAGTTATTTCTATTTTTCTATTCATTGAAATCTACCCTTTCATACTTTTACTAAAGATAATTATATCATTTTTTACAATTTAAAACAATATAGAATAATAAAAAACTAATACCATTATTTTACACCAGTATTAGTTTTCTTTTTACTCATTTAATTCTTTAATTTTTTTCTTAATTAGTAATATAAGTTCTGTTGATGCGTTCATTTTATTTAATAAAATCAAACTTGATTGTAGTTTTGTTTTTATACTTACCTTGTCTTTAATTCTCTTTGAATTTTCTTTAGCATACAAAATATCTACACCATTGGTATATACAAAATCTTTAATATAATTTTCAATATCTTTAAGTACATATTCTTTTAAATCATATTCATCCATTTCTCTTACACCAAAATATCCCTCAACATAAAGATTAAATAAATTATCTCTTTCCAATTACATCACCTACTTAACAAATTCTAAATACTCATCATATCCCATTTGTTTATCTATATATTTTCCATCTTCTTTAAATTCTATTATCCTATTAGCAACAGTAGATAAAAGTTCATGATCATGTGATGAAAATAATAATGCACCTTTATATTCTTTCATACCTTTATTTAATGAAGTAATAGATTCTATATCTAAATGATTTGTTGGATCATCTAAAACTAACACATTTGCTTTACTAAGCATTAATTTAGAAAGCATACATCTTACCTTTTCACCACCAGATAAAACATTGACTTTTTTTAATGACTCTTCCCCAGAAAATAGCATTCTTCCTAAGAAGCCTCTAATAAACGTTTCCTCTTGTTCTTTTGAATATTGTCTAAGCCAATTTACTAAATCATAATCGTTATTAAAATATTTGTCATGATTTTTTGGAAAATAATCATAAGTTACTGTTGTACCCCATTTAAATGTACCTTCATCTGGTTCAAGTTCTCCTGTTATTATTTTAAAAAGTGTGGTAATTGCAAGTTCATTAGTACCAACAAAGCCTATTTTATCTGTTGTATTAATAGTTAAATTTAAATTTTTTAATACATCAACACCATCTATCTTTTTACTTATTCCAGTAAGAGTTAAAACATCCTTCCCAAGTGGTCTTTCAACTTCAAAATTTACATATGGATATTTTCTTGATGACGCAACCATATCATCTAAAACTATTTTTTCTAATGATTTTTTTCTTGATGTTGCTTGCTTACTTTTTGATGCATTTGCAGAAAATCTAGCAATAAAATCTTTTAACTCTTTTATTTTTTCTTCTTTCTTTTTATTTTGTTCTTTCATTTGTTTCATAATAAGTTCACTTGATTGATACCAAAAATCGTAGTTACCTATAAATAAAGTTATCTTTCCATAATCAATATCCACCATATGTGTACATACTTTATTTAAAAAATGTCTATCATGTGATACAACAATAATTGTATTATCAAAATTTATTAAAAATTCTTCAAGCCATACTTTTGCTTCTATATCAAGATAGTTTGTAGGTTCATCTAAAAGTAATATATCAGGATCACCAAATAAAGCTTGTGCAAGTAATACTTTTACTTTTTCTGGACCAGTAAGTTCATTCATTAATTTATCATGAAAACTTGGATCAATACCAAGACCATTTAATAATATAGCAGCATCACTTTCAGCATTCCATCCATTTAAATCCGCAAATTCAGATTCAAGTTCTCCAGCTCTTATTCCATCAGATTCTGTAAAATCAGTTTTTGAATATAAAGCTTCTTTTTCTTTCATAATAGAATACAATCTTGAATTTCCCATTATAACTGTCTCTAAAACTTTATAGTCATCATATTCATTATGATTTTGTTTTAAAACTGACATTCTTTCACCTTTAGAAATTATTACATCACCTGTTGTTGATTCAATATCACCACTAAGTATTTTTAAAAAAGTTGACTTACCAGCTCCATTTGCACCTATAACACCATAACAATTTCCTTTTTCAAATTTTAAATTTACATTTTCAAATAATACCCTTGTATTATATCTTAAACTAACATTATTTACTTGTAACATATAATCACTTCCTTTAACATACTAATTAATTTTACTTTATAATATGAATAAAAGCAAGAAAAAAAGTCTTTAAAAGACTTTATTTTGCTAAATACAATCCATAAGTATCACTATTTTTAGAACTTTTTTTAACAATAATTAATGCTTCACCAGTAGATTTATTTTTCTTAACTTCAGTTAATTCTACATTTTTCATTTTTCTAATTACTTTACCTTTTGAATTAATTACTTTTACCATTTTATCAGAACTATTATTTATAAAAATTGCTCCTCTATATGGTGATACAATATCGTTTGATTCATCATTTAATTTTTCATTATCTCTTAATTTATAATTTCTTGTTCTATCCTTAGCAGCATTATATATATATATTCTATCATTTGTCATATATATAATATTTGAATTACTATATGTAATATAGTCAGAACTATCTATTTTAATTACTTCTTTTCCCTTTTCATTACATACAATTGTTTTATTATCTTTTGATGTATATTTATATAAAACTTTATCAGCAATCTTTATTTTATCTGCTTTTGTTTTTTCTGTATTTAAAGTTTTCTTATCACTTACTGAATATAGTAATATATAACTACTTGCTGTTTTGCCAATTTCTATTTCAGAATCTATAACTGCAATAGCTGAACTTGATTTATACACTTCTTTATTATTGTTATCATAAAGTACATATTTTCCTTTTAAATCATCATTTGATGATAAATAAGAATATCTAACTACTTTATAATTATTTTTATAAGATGCATAATCAGAAACGATTGCATTTTTATTATTTTCGCTATATATTTCTTTATTTTTAGTTAAATTATAAATAATTGATGTTTCATTATCACAATTTGATTTTGAACAATTAATTCTTACAATCTTATCATCTTTATTGTCAAGTTCAACAATTGATGCGAATGCTGATGATTTAGATGCACTATAATCAAATAATTTTTTGTAATCTTTTGATTTCACATTTAAAATTCCAAAAGACTTTGCTTCTCTATCATTTACAAGAACATATTTTTGATAAGCATCTTTAATTCCATAAGAATATACATAATACTTATCAGTATCTATATTTTCTTTTATTTTTGATATAGATTCTGATTGATCAGTATAATCCTTAGACATTTTTACTTGTTTTCCATTTTTATTTAAAACATATTTTACTTTTTTATCATTTAATGACTTAGTAATTACTAATTCTCCTTCATTATCTGAAGTAGTATAATAACTAAAACTATCTCCAACTTTTTTATTCTTATTAATATCAAAATAATAATAATTATCTTTTTTAGTATCTTCAACAACTAAATATAATGAATTACCTATTTCATCCTTTACTTCTGTAGAAACCTTATAATTTGATAAAACTTTTTCACCATTTTTATCTACTAATATATAATTATCATTTACTTTTATTGAAATATATTTTCCATCAGAATATGTATCATAATCACTTACATTAGAATATAATTTTTTTCCTCTATAATTTAATATGTCATATTCATTTGTTTTATTTTCAACAATTGCTAAATTATCATTTAATGAATTTATAACTTTGTCAGAACTATATAATGCTTTTCCTTTATTAGAACGAAGTACATAATTTATTTTCTTATCATTAACAGTTCTTGTCACTATATACTTTTCTGTTGCTGAAATAACATTTGTTACCCCAGTATTTTTTTTACTATAATTAATAGTATAACTTCCCACTTTTTTACCATTTGTATTAAATACATTATATGTAGTCTTCTTTAACGTATCTCCTGATGATGCTACTATATAATCACAATTAGAATCTACACAGTCTATTTCATTATACTTTTCATTTAATATTTTTTTAACTGTTTTAATATCACTTGCAACATCATTTTTGCTCTTAAATCCTCCAGCTATAAAATTAATAATTAATAATATTGCTAATACAACAGCTACGATAATTGTTATTAATGCAATATTATTTGTTTTTTTAGTAGTTTTTTCAATAACTATACTTTCTTCAACCACTTTTTCATTATCTTTACTCATACATATTCCTCCTAGTATCACAAATATATTATATTATATATTTTTTTTAAATTCAACACTTAATATAAATAATTTACACTTATTTAGTCATAATACTTTTTACAAATTTTCCTGATTCAGATAAGTTATCATCATTTATAATTTCTGTGTTTGGTTTTAATAATGCTGAAGACTCATTTTTATTACTAAGTGACCAATTAACCCAAGAAATATTATTTTCATTTAGAAAATCAATCCAAAGCTTTGCCTCACTTAAATATACTCCATTATTTCCAGAAGCATCACTTACACCAAATTCTGTTACAAATATAGGTATTTTATCAATTACAGTTTTTACCCTATCACGTAGATAAGCTGTATGAGTTCCTGAATAAAAATGAAGTGAATACATTGTATACTTATCATCAATTGGATTTAATAGAGCTTTATCTACATCTTGACTCCATGTACTTGTTCCAACAACTACTATTGAAATAGGATCATTTTCTCTTATTCTTTTAATTATTCTTTCTGCATATGGTTTTATATTATTATCCCATGTAACATTACTACCATTAGGTTCATTACATATTTCATATATTACATTTGGAACACCTTTATATTTCTCACTCACTTCACTAAAGAATTTTTCTGACTCTTCTACATGTGTAAGTGGATCCCCATCACTTAATATATGCCAATCAATAATAACATACATGTCCATATTTATTGCAGTATTTACAATATCATAAAGTTTATCTTTTAATGATGGATTTTGTATATAGCCACTCTCTTCTGTATACATAGAAACTCTAAATACATTAGCATTAAAATCTTCTTTTAATGTTCTAATATTAGTAAAATTTGCTAAATCACTATACCACTGAATACCATGTGTACTAACGCCCCTAAGCTGAATATTTTCATTATATTTATTAACAAGTTTATTGTCTTTAATTTTTAATCTACCATTATAACTTACAAAATTATTTTTTTCTATTTTACTTCTTTTGTTTTCTCCTGTTTCTATTTTTGTTTTTATTTGCTCCTTTTTATCTTTTTGATTAAGTAGATAAAAACTGCCATATATTAATCCTATTACAACAAATAATTCTATAAAAGGAATTAAAATATTTTTAAGAAATTTTTCCATAACTATCATCTCCTGCTTAAATTATATCATACATATTTTAATATTTTTATAACTAAATTTCCTTTTTTCGTGTTATTTATAATTCCACTAAATTTATATTTTCCATATTTTCTAACACTAAATATATCATTTTCTTTCAAGATATATGTTGGTTTAGTCAATTCTTCATAATTTAGAAAAACATCGCCATTTTTTAACAAATTTAAAGCATTATTTCTACTTGTATTTACTATTTTTGATACAATAGAATCCATTCGTGTGCTTGTAACTATTAAAATTATCTCTTCAAATTTTTGATTATAATTAATTAAATAATCTTCTTTTCTTTCAACTAATTTAATATTTGAATTTCTAATACTTAACATATTTGATTTTAAATAATTTTCAATACTTGATACGACTATAATAAAATACTTACCATTATCACATACAACATCTCCAAACATTTCATCAGATATATTAAGTGAATATAATGTACCTAAAATATCTTGATGACGAATAGGAACTTTAGATTCTATTTCAAATACCTTAATATCAACTTTTTTATTTTTATAAATAATTATCTTAGTCGCATCAGAAAAAGGTCTATAAATTTCATATTTTATATTCTTAAGTTTGTTTTTTATTTTTCCTAAATACTTAATTTCAATAAAATTAGTACTTTCACCATTTAATACTTTCTCAACATTTTTTTCTACATAATAAATAATAATCACCTTTTCTTTATAATGATTATATCAAAAAAAGTACTAAATTAAATAAATTTTATTATATCTTTCACTTACTACATCAAAATCAAGTATATAAAATAGATTTCTAATATATTCTTTTTTATTAGTTTTATATTGTAAATAATAAGAGTGTTCCCACATATCAATAACTAAAAGAGGAATAAAATCAATTAGATTAAGAACTTGATGAACTTCAATTTGAATTATTAATAATTTTTTTAGTGATATAGAATAGCCAAAAACAACCCATCCAGGTCCTTGAATATTTTCTAAAGTATAATTTAACTCATCTATAAATGCATCATAACTTTCAAAATCTTTTTTTATATGATTGATAAGTTTTTCACTTAAATGTGTTTTATTAGGCATTGGAGTCAAATTTAAAAAAAATAGTCCATGAAGAATATATGCATTAGCAGTAAATCCTAAGTCTTTTTTTAATTGTTTTATATCTGAATAATCACTATTTTTTCTTGCATTTGTTAATTTATCAAAGATTTTATTTAAACTATCAGCATATCCTTGATATAAATTAAAATAGTGATTATAAAACATTTCTTTATTATAATAAGGCTCTAAATCTTTATAATCATATTTTAATGTTTCAACTTTATACATAAAAATCACCACTATAATTTTATGAAAAAAAGACGTTACTATGAACATCTTCTTCTATTATTAAACATTGATAAATTTAAACTTTTTGCTTTATTATTTTTTCTAATCTTTATATTTGGATTATTTAAAAAAGCATCTTTTTCTATAATAGTATTTGGATTACATATTATTACTTCTTTAATAAAATTATCTGAAAAAGCACATTTTCCAATATACTTCATACTTTCTGGAATTATTAAAGTACCTGTTATTTCATTTTTTGAAAATGCATAATTACCTACTAATTTTACATTTTTTAAATCAACATGCTTTATTTTATTATTATAAAATGAGTGATTTTCAATAACTTTTAATTCATCATTAATTATAATTCCAGTTAAGCAACCATTCTTAAATATATCTCTTACAATTTCTCTACCCTTTTTAAGCTCTACTATTGTTTGGTCACCCTCACATATTATATACATGATATCCTCCTATTAATATATATATTCATATATAATATTTATTGTTAATATTTTTTTAGCGGCATTATTACTTATATCATATATTTAAGAAAATATCTACTATTTTTTAACTTAATGTAATTTTTTTGTAAAAAAAATAATGATATTCTCACTATTTTTTATTCTAATACGAAATTTCCATCTTTAAATATTTCTTTTTCATTACCATAAGAGTCAATTCCTGTTATACATAAATCTTTTGTACCTATCATAAAATCAACATGCACAACTGAATTATTTAAACCTAATTCATCTAGTTCTTTTAAACTTAAATTAACACCATTTTCAAGTGCTGTTTTAAACCCATTTCCAAGTGCTAAATGGCATGCTGCATTTTCATCATATAATGTAGTATAAAAAATAATATTTGAATTTGATATTGGAGAATTGTAATCAACTAATGCTGCTTCCCCTAACATACAAGAATTCTCATCTGCTTTTAATATACCTTCTAATACATCTTTTCCTTTAGAAGCATCAAAATTTACAACTTTACCATCTTTAAATTCAAGTCTAATATTCTCAATTAATGTACCATTATAAACAAGTGGTTTTGAACTATATACAACACCATTTGTTTTATTTTTATCAGGTGATGTAAAAACTTCAAATGTAGGTAAATTAACTAGTATTTTTCTTCCATCCAAATTTTTTTCGCCTGCTCCACACCATATTGTTTTATCGGTCAAACCAATTTTTAAATCTGTTCCTAAACTATTTGTATAGTGAAGCATTTTAAATTTGTATTTATTTAATATATTGCTTCTATTTTCACTCTTTATAACTTGTTTTTCCCACTCTTCTATTGGATTTTCAGTATTTATAAAACATATTTCAAATATTTGATTCCATAAATCTGTTACTGGATCATCACTTTTTGGAAATACCTTTTTACTAAAACCTAATGTTGAAGTTGCTGCTATGCACCAAGACACTTCATATATATTTTGTTTTCTTTTATATATTGGTCTTGTTTTTATAGATGTATAACCTGCCTTTGTTACTTTTTTTGGATCAATATCATTCATTATATCTGGATCTGATGCATTAAGCATTAAAAAGGCAGCATTTTTACTTGCATATTCATCAAATATTTTTTTGTTCCAAAATGGATGATTCTCTATTTCTTCTTCTGTTAAATATTTTAAAGTATCATGCTTTAATTCATCATCATACCATTCAATGTGAATATCACTCACTCCCATTTCTAAAGCCTTTTTGTTTAGTAATCTAATAAATTCATAATTTTCTATTGGTGCTTCAATTAATAATGGCTCTCCCTCTTTTAAATTCAAACATCTTTTTAATAATAATTCTGCATATTTTTCAAATTTTTCTTTCATATTACTTATCCTTTCATATTTTTATTATAACAAAAAAATCATATTCTATTAAATATTAAATATGATTTTTACATTAAATATGAATAATAATCATTTTCTGTAATTTTTAAAATTTTATATCTTTTATTAACTAAAGTCTTCTTTTTTGGATTTTCTATATTATATATCTTTGTTATTTCTTCTAACAAATCTTTTAATTTAGCTTGATTATAATATATTACTGAACAATATAAATCATTTAAATCCTTATCATAAAAGCATATTTCTTCATTATATTTTATATTAAATAATGAATATATTATTGTTTTAGTTATATCTCTTATATTTTCTCTATTTATCTCACTTTTATCTTTATCTTTTTCTATATACCCTTTATCTAAATCTATTAAATGATAATATAAATTAAATAATATATTTTTACTATGTAAATCACCTAATCTAAATGAATAATTACTTACTTTTTCTGTATCATCTATTAACTTATCAAAATTTTCACACAAATCATAAATTGTTACTCCATTACTAATTTTTGATAAAGTTTTTGAATTAATATAAGGATAAATATATGCGATTACTTCATTATTTTTTAAAAGAACTTCATCAGGGCCAATATAACTATCATTAGTTATTTTATTAAGTAGTTTTAAATGCTCTTTCATATTTTTTAATTCAAACAACTGTCTTTTTAAATATGTATTTCTATATACTTTTAATACTCTATTATCACTCATCAAAAAACATACTGCTGTTGTGCCAACTCCAATTATCCTTGAACCATATAAAAATTCACTTAAATTGTTTACATTAGTAAATTTCATAAAAGCACCTACTTTGTATATATTTTTTTCTTTTGATTTTTTATTTCTAATAATCTGTCAAAATAATTATTATAACTTTTAATAAGATTTTCAAAAATATTGTTATCCCTAAAGTCTATATTAACAATTCTTAAAATATCAGTAAAATTCATATTTGAAACATAATCAGTATTAATATGATCATTTAACCAAATCACATCTTGTACTTCACTATTTTCTAAAGAATATATTGCTAAAAGAGTATCAAAGAAATACTTGTAATCGTCTATAAATGGCGCACTAATATATTTTCTATATTCTTCTTTATCATAAATATTATTTTTATCATAATTTGTTTTAACTTTGTTAAGGAATTTTAATAAATTTAAACATTCTTTTTCAAACTGCTCCTTACTTACTTTTATATTTAAATATTCATTTATATCTTTATATGTATCTTCTTTTATATATCCAAAATTTTTATAAGCTGAAAATATTAATTCATATGCTGTTAAATTATTTGAAATATTAATTAGAGAATTATGTCTACTAAAGGCAGCAACTTCACTAATATCTACACCTTCTTCTATTAAACAATCTTGAATTAGAAGCTCAAAATAAATTGAAAAATATTCTGATAAAACCATTCTATTTATAGAACAATTTGATATTTTACTTGTATAATGAATAAATTCATGCATTAATTGTACACAATCTTCATAATTATAGTTTCTCGAAAGTTCTATCGCACAGAATTTGTCAAGCGAACACAAACTTATTTTTGGAATATCATATAAATTACGATTTTCCCTTTCAGTTTCTTTTTTATAATATTCTTCTTTGTTTACCTCATCATTATTTAAACTTGGTAGAGGTAAACCAAAATCAAATATTCCTGAATCTATTAATTTATCATATTTATCTAAATAATCTTCATTTAAATATTTTATAGCATTATAAATTATATTATAAACATCAAAGATAGTTAAATTATTTTGCGTCGTTTTATTTTCTATCTTTTTAAAATTTATATGTGTTCTAAAAAAACTATTAAGACTCATAATATTTCTTATATTATTAATCAAAAATGGTTCGTTAACAGATAAAAAACAGAATACATCATTTAAATAATCATTTAATAAATTATAATCAGCTTCATTCATAACATTTCCCCCTAATTGATGCACTTTATAATAGCAAAAAAAATAAAAAAATGCAATTGATAATTAATTAATAAATATCAAAGCACTTTTTATCTATATTATTTTATTTTTCTCTTTTTCTTTAACTACTGAATTAGTTGTTTTAAAATCTATATTATCATGCTCTTATTTATGTAATGCAGTTTCCATTAAACATTCATGACAATTTTCATTAAAATATTCACATCTATTTTTTGATAAAATTGACTTACTACCTTCAACACATAAATCTAATGATTCCCATAATTGTACAGCTTCTAATGGAGTTAACTTGCCCTTGGCATGAATTTCATCTATTTTTTCCTTAGTAATGGAATTATAAAAACTATTAATTTGCTTTTTAATAATTATATGTTCACATAATCCTTTTAAAGCCACAATTTGACCTTTACTACCTCTCGTATAAATTGCTAAATCTATAACATCATCTTCAACATTATCCAAATACATCAAAAAGAATTTTTTATATTCATCATAATCCTTAAAAATATATACTTCATTCTTTTTACTATTATTAACATACATTCTTCTTTTTTCTTCTACTTCTACTATAGTTGTATGCTCTACTATTAGTGTTTTGGTAATATATAAATATAACCATGTTTTAAAGTCTAATCTTGGTGCTTTATTATTCTTTTTTTGTAAATGAATAATATCTTCTACTTCTTTTGATTTAGAAATTTCGTCTTGTGAAAAAAATTCTTCTACATCTATTTTCATACTATAAACCTCCTATTTTTTATGTTATTTACGTCTTGACATATGATTTAACTCATCTAAAAATTGTTGATTTATTTCTTCTTTTGATAATAATTCTGAATCAGAACACTTATTTAATAGTGATCTTGCTCTATTTAAAATTTCAATATTTTTTCTTGTAATATTTTCTTCAGTTAATTTTTCTAATTGTAATTTATCATCTTTATTTTTAGAAAACCAAATTATTCCTATTTCTTCTAATAATCTTATCTGTTCTTCTGTTATTTTTGAATTAATTCTACCACTATAAGATTGTCTTTTATCTCTAATCCAATTACCTAAATTTATTCCATTTTCATCATATTCATATCCATTATTTGTTCTAAAACCTTTTGGTATTTCTAAATTATTATTGTATTCATAGTATGCTTTTGCAAGTTCATATTTTTCTTTCCAGTTTGCACCATATACATCAAATATCATCCCTATTTCTTCCAATAATCTTATCTGTTCCTCTGTTATTTTTGAACAACCTCTACCTTTATAAGCTTTTCTGTTAGTATGAATCCAATCACCTAAATTTATTCCATTTTCATCATATTCATATCCATTATTTGTTTTAAAGCTTCGTGGTATTTCTAAATTATTATTGTATTCATAATATGCTTTTGCGAGTTCATATTTTTCTTTCCATTTTGCACCATATACATCAAATATCATTCCTATTTCTTCCAATAATCTTATCTGTTCTTCTGTTATTTTAAAATTACCTCTACCTTTATAAGCATTTCTTTGAGTATTAATCCAAGCACCTAATTTTATTCCATTTTCATCATATTCATATCCATTATTTGTTTTAAAGCTTAGTGGTATTTCTAAATTATTATTGTGTTCATAATATGCTTTTGCAAGTTCATATTTATCCATCCATGTCATTGTTAACCTATCACGCATATATTCAATAATTTTAAATAAATCTTCATTAATCATATTTATAGAAAAAGAAGCATTTTTTAAATGAATTTCTCTTTTTTCACCATCTTTTGATATTTGATATTCTTTTATCCTATCTTTTAAATTATTTTCTAACTCTTTTATAAATCCAATATTATTTGATAAATCAATTATAATTGGTGCGTTTAATATTTCAATTAATTCTTCTTTAGTCATTGAATCATTATAAGTTAATTCTCTTTTCTTACATTCTTCAATTAATTCTTCTTTTGATTTTAAATTATATTTTTCAAATTTTTTTCTAGTATCATGTCCAACAGAAAGAGCTCTTCCTAATTGTTGAAAAAATATAATATCAGATTGAGTGCTTCTTCCCATTATAACACCATCTAAATCTGGCGCATGAACACCTTCATTATATTGATTTATAGCAAACATTATTCTAAGTTTATTGCTTGTATCATTTTGTTCTAAGTCTTTATTATTATAAAAAGCATCTCTATTCTTTTTTCCTTCTTCTCTCATATCACTTGTTGTCATATAAAATTCATAATCATCTTCTGTTAATCCCATTTCATGAATCCACTTTCTTGTCTCAGAAATTATACTATTCATGTCATTAACACCTTGTTCAGAATTTAATGGGCAAAAATATATATACTTACCATTTGGTTTTATATTAGTTTTAAATATATCACTTAAATCTGGTGCTTCATGAACTCTCTTTTTTAAATCTTTTAATAATGGTGCTAATTCTTGATAATCTTTAGAATTAGGATTTAATGAATTTATTTTAGTTTCTAAATATTCACATGTTTTTTCTAAAAATATATATCCACTTTTATAATTTGGTTTAGGAAGTACTTCATCTATCATTGCATCGCATAAATCATAGTTGCTTACAACTTTATTAGAAAATAATTCATCAGTTTCTGGATTAGTCATATCTCTTTCATATGATTTTCCTCTATCTCTTACTGTATATGCTGTCATACCGAATATTTGTAAATCATTGTGTGTTTCAATAAGAGTATTTATTCTTTGCCCCCAAATAGGTGCGCCTATATGATGAAATTCATCTAATATTAATAAATCAACTTTTAATTCTGAAATTTCATCTCTACTCATATTTATAAAGCTTTGATACGTTCTAAATTCTAAATTTGGGAAATCGTTATCTAGTGATACATTTTCATTTTGTTCAATTAATTCTTTTTCATGTTCAATGATAGATCCATAAGGAACTACATATATTATTTTTTTATCTTTATTATCAAGTGCAAGATGTAATGCATTAAAACTCTTACCTGTCCCTGTTGCATGAACTATCGCAGCTATATTGTCATTTTCAAATTGTTTTTTTACTTTTTCATAACTTCTTATATTATGTTCATACAATTCTAGTTTACTATAATCACTCATTTTAATCCCCCTCAAATTTTCTTATATCCACAAATTTATGATTATCTATTATTTGTATAATAATTTCAACTCTATCATTTTTCATTATATTTGCAACTTCTTCATTTGCTATAGTTTCATATTTATATAATTTTGAATCTATTTCAATTGTAAAACCTATTTTGTTAGAAATCATCACATCTTGGTTGTTCATAACTGGTATATATACTTCTTTAACGATTCCATGTTTTTTCTCCATTTTATTGACGCCTCCGTGACATGCAAATATTATAACATATAACTTTATAATTTTGAATTATCAACATTTTTTTAATTATCTTTTTTTAACAAGAAAAAAATGAACCAAAATGGTTCAAATATAACATTAATGATTCAAGGAGGAAAAGTATAACAACCAACAAAAAATTATAGTTAATTATAAAAATAGTTATAATATTCGTATAAAAAATCAAGGTTCTGTTTTACATATGAAATATTATCATCTATTAATTGTTTTAGTATCTTACTAGCAGAATATTCATCTTTATCTTTTAATAACGAAATTTTTGAACTATCAATCACCTTATTAGAGTATGTATGCATATTCCAATACTCCATCTTTTTATCCTTTAAATCACTTACACTAGGATATAACAACTTTAAAAAGCTCTCATAATAAGTATCCTTTACTTCATCTAAATCATTGTAGTCAAAATCTACATTTTCCTCTAAATCTAAAATCAAAAAAACACTATTATCTAAGATATTTTTAAGTTGATTAAATACTT
>CAKPEJ010000004.1 GCA_934149325.1 uncultured Bacilli bacterium | reverse complement strand
ATAATAAATATCAAAAATGTCTTTATATCTAGTTGATGTAATGCCAAATTTTAATAATGACTTTATTTTTTCAACACATATTTGTTCTTTTGAATTAGCAAGTAAAATAACATTATTAGAATGAGTCCCTAAATCAAAACATAATTCATCTTGGTCTATATCAATATCTTTATGTACACCTATATCTAATTTGGTAGAAAATATATTACCAAAATTATCAGATATTTCTATAAAAACTCTCTTACCATCATAATCTTGATGATGAAGTCTTTTTATTGGTGAAGTAATTTTTATTTTAATATCTTTATCATTTAATTTTTCTATAAATGCTTCTATTGCAGAATCATCTAAAGAATATCTTATAAAATCTATATCTAAATCTTGTGTTGCTCTTCTTATATCTTTAGAAATAGCCATCATTACAACTCCACCCTTAATTGTTACATTTTTATTTAAGCTAGAATTGCTTATTTGAGATAAAATAATATCTTGGCAAGTTTTCGAAATAGCATTTAAATTTGAATATCCACTCGCTAAATAATTATTAAATATTGTATTTATATTCATTAAAACACCTCTTTCATAATAACATCATACAAGTAATTTTCTATTGAAAAATTACTTATGTATTCAGCTATTTTTTTTGTATTAAGGGTATCTTTAATTTCTCTATAATTTTCAATTATCTCTTTATAATAATCAAAACCTATCGAATTTCTATTTCTTATTAATTCTATTAGCATTCTTTCTTTGTCATAAATTTTAACTTCCACACCATTTATATTTAAAGTCGATTTCCCAATATCAAAAAACTTTTCTTGATAATATACAACTTTAATTCTACTATCACTAATTTTAGTACTATCCCTTTTTAATGCAAGATATTCTTTTTCAGGAATAACATCTGTTAAATTATGGTAATAAAATGCACTATCCATAGTAAATATTGCATTAGGATATTTTTTTGATATTATTTCTAAATAATTCACATTCTTTTTATCACTGTAAATTCCTTTTTCAATTTTAAATATTTTCCCTTCTTGGATTAACTTTTTTATTTTATAATCACTTTCATATTTCTGAATAAGTTCTTTATATAGTAATACCATTTTAATCACCTCTTGATATAATTTTAAAGTAATTTGCCACAAAAGTCAATTAATTGTGGTATTTTAATTAAAAAGTAACACTTAGATACCAAAATTAATAATTTTTATCAAACTTATACAAATTTATTTATGTTTATACTCTAATTTTTTTAAATTCAAGCAAAAAAATGAGAGCTTTCGCTCTCTTCAGGGGGCAAAATTTAATTAGTATATTTTTAAATCACATTTGATTAAATCCTTTATTTTAAAGCAAGAATCATTTATTAATAATTAAATAAATTTAATAATAATTAGTCTATTTTAATAATTTAGTACCTAAATGGGTACCTAAAATTACTATTTCAAAGAAAGGAAAAAAGTATGAAAATTAATTATATTAAAAAAGGCGATTATTTAATACCTAAATTAGGTATTACTACATCTACCACAAATAGTATCAATAGATATGGATTATTAAAACTAAATTATATAAAAAAACATAAAAAACAATTATATAGAAACCTACTAATGAATAATCAACTTACTGACTATCTTTCTTCGGTAAGTAATGAATGTAATATAAAATTTGAAACTATGATGAATAACTACAAGAAAAAAGATAAAAAACTATCTGAAAAAAATAAAATGAATAATCAAATGGAATGGATCAAACTTATGAATAATTATAAAAATGTTGTTGATGAAGTTATTTTGAAAGAAGATATTTATATATGATTCTAAACGGTAAAGATGTATTAGATGAAGAATTCTTTAATAGAATTGTTCCAATAGATAATAATTTTAAAAAATATATGGTAAATTTTATCATTCCAGAAGCAGTTGCATTTTATTTGAAAGATTGTTTCTATAAAGATTGTTTATGTGATTCTCCTCTATATAATCATATTAATTCTACATTTGATATGCTGTGTTGTTATCAAGAATCAATAGATGATATGATACCAAAAATCAAAGAAATACTTTTAATAAAATATAATTTAAAAATTAAGAATGATAACCCATTAATTTTTGAAAAAAATAATAAGCATTAGTGAAAAAAACTAATGCTTATTTTATTAAAATTATTGTTTTAGCCAGCCCTGAATTTGTCCTCCCGACAAATTCAATATGGGAAAAACCCAAACCCTCTAAAATTTAAAATTAATGAAAATCTTAAACTAGAATTAGTTTTTCTTTTTTGTTAATACCGGTCCTTGTTCCTGATTCTTTTTATAAAAAGAATTCAAATTATCAATTATTTCTTCTACTGTACAATTTTGTTTTATTAATTCTAAATATCTTTTTCTTACTTCATAAAATGACATGAAAGTTTCCATAGGCGATAAATTAGTTTTTATTATATGTCTTCTATCATTCAAAGACATTTTATAATCTTTATGTTTACCACATTCTAAACATATGCATTCATAATAAACATTATTTTCCATATCATTTGAATATTTTTCAGATACATCATCTATATATAGTAAAGCTTTATGTTGTTCTAATTTACAAGATTCATTATTTTTTCTATCATCTTCATTAAATACTCTAACTTCATATAGTTCTTTTTCTATTTCATCTTGTTTAGATACTGCTTCTCGACTATCTTGACTTTGATTTATTAAATTATTCTTTATATTAAGTCTACTTGATAGATTATGAGCTAATTCATCCATTTTTAAGTTATATTCTGTTGAATAATTAGATGAAACATCTTCAAGAGATGACAATATCATGCGCATATTTGTACCTTGTATAGGATTACTTAACAATCCAGCAAAATGTGCAAACACTAAAGCATCATCGAATTCTACATAATTTCCTTCAATTTGTTCTTTTAATGCTAAATCTTCAAATAAAAATGCATATTCTTCCTTTGAATAATAATCAGCTAACAAATATTTTAATTTCATCGGATCTATTTTTGATATCCCATTTTTTAATAATTTAGATAGAAGTAATTTTATAAAATCTTGTTCATTAAATGCAACACTAGATGTTTTAATTCGCATTATTTTTCTTATCTCTTCACCAGTTGTACTTTTTTCAAAACTACTTTCTGTACTACACATATCATTTAATGCATTTTTCATTGTAACTTTTACTTCTTCTGTATTTGTATTATTAGTTATTTTCATTTTGATACCTGCTTTCTTTTTCTAGTTAAACTCATACTTTTAGGTTGTTCTTGTTTTTCATCATGATTTGGTTTACCACCACATAATAGATGTGAATACCTTAGCCTTTACAATATATCAATTATTATCAAATGTAACTTTTGTATTACCACAAGAAAATGTTTGATAGTCATTTTCTTATTTACCATTAAATAAATTCATATATTTGTTATCTATTATAACACTTTTTTTTCTTTTTTTACATAAAATGACAGTTGGGTATCTAATACATATATAAAATAACTAAAAAACTTTAATCTCTAAAATATACTTTTTATTTTTTTAGCTTTAGTACCATTTTAGATTCAATTGGATATAACGAATTTACTAATTCAATAAATTCTTGATATCCTTCAATACTATAATCAGTTACTTCATTAATTTTTTTTCTATCTAAATCAGCATATTTATCGTAAATATTTATTACTTCAATACCTGCATTCTTGCCTGCCAATACACCTGTATAAGAATCTTCAAATATTAGACATTCATTTGGTGATGCATTATAATATTGCATTATTTTATTATATATTTCAGGATTTGGTTTTTTATTTTTTACATCTTCTTTTCTAGTAATCAAATCAAAAACCTCTACTATGTTCATTTGTTCTAGCATTCTTTTATTCTTTTTAGAATAAATATCTAATTGAACTTGTGTTGTCATTGTTGCTAATACTAAAGTAAACCCTAAATCTTTCAACATTAATATAAGTTCAACAACATATGATTTAAAATCCATCTCATTTTTTAAGATTTCGCTCGATTTATCCCATCTTATTTTAAGTAAAGTCTGTGCGTCTCTAATACTAAAGTTATATTTTTTAATTAGATATTCGCAATATGCTAAGTAAATATCACCATCTTGATTATTATGAAGAAAGTCATCTCTTTCAGATTGTATATCATCTAAGTTTTTGGATACTTTTCCAAACTCTTCAATCAATTTTTGATCAGTTCTATTCCAAACTCCAATAGAATCAATTAATGTTCCATCAATATCAAAAATAATATACTTTTTATCTTTTAATTTAAGTTCACTTAATTTTTTCATTAGATTTTACCTTTCTATTACTACAATTTTTATATATTTTTTAATTGTTCAAAAAGTTTTAATCTTTCTTTGCTAAACACAAGAGACTCATCCCCTGATTTTATCATTTCTATAACATTTTCTATATCAAACCATTTTACTTCTGATAATTCTTCCTCTTGAATAATAAAATCCTCTTCATTTAAGTTTGACTTAATACAATAAAAATAAGTAATATGTGAATTTATGTCTTTAATTACAAATTCCCTTTCACCAAAAGATATTAATTCATTAGGATTTACATCAATACCAATTTCTTCTTTAATTTCTCTTAAAATTGCAGTTTCCAAACTTTCATAAGCATCAACATGTCCAGCACATAATGCCCATTTATTAGGGTTGAATCTTTTATTTTTACTTCTTTTTTGAAGTAAAACTTGCCTATTATCATTTATAACAAAGGCTGCAACTTCATTATGTAATAAATTTTTATCATGTGCTTCTTCCTTATCCATTACTTCACCAATAAAATTACCATCTTTATCTACTATTTGTATTAATTCCATAAACTTTTACCTCTCAAACATTTCTTTTAATTGAATCCCAATTTCATAACCCTTTTTATAAAATTCATCTATTCCCATTTTTAAATATTCATATCGATAACAAAGTTCCATTGTTATTGGTCCATTATAATTACATTCTTTCAATTTTTTTATAACATTTTCCCAATCTAAAGTTCCATCAAATGGTAGAAGATGTAAATCATCACTCTTATCATTATCATGAAAATGTACTGCAAATATTCTATTTTTAAAACTAGAAAAATCTAATTCATCATTAAAATGAACGTGATAATGCCCGGAGTCAAAACATATACCAACATTTTTATTATTAATATTTTTTATAACATAATCTAAATAACCTTTTATCTTTGTATTTTCAAAAGCGACTTTTATATTTAGTGATTCAGCATAATCTACTATTTCTTGCAACCTTTTCAAACCTCTTTCATTATATTGTGGGGCCTTACTCTTACTTGTTAAATGCATAATAACCATTGGAATATCGTTATCCTTGCAAACTCTTATATCATTTTTATATCTATCAACCAGTTTATCACCAATAGCATCTTCTACCCATAAATTATTTATATCTTGATATCCCAAATGTGCAAATATAACATTTAAACCTTTTTCTCTAATTAGTTTTAGTTGCTCCTCTTGTGTAGGACTCCATTCTTTATTATTGTACCACTGTATAAAAACATTTTTAAATCCTGCATTTTTTATTGCATTTATTGTTTCTATCACACTTACATTTTTATTACCATTACTAACTACAACAGCACTCTCTCTATTATTCATATTATTTTACCTTTCATTATTATATTTTTTATTTCTATTAAATCCCATCGTATTTATAAGTTATAAATTTCTCAAAAGTTAATATTCATACTTTATTGTTTTTTTTAATATAGGTCCTTGTTCTGTTTCTGATGTTTTTGTTTTTCTTAATTCTTGTAATATCATTTTTTCAGCATCAGATAAGCAATAATTTTCTATAAAACCATCTTCTCCAACTTTTTCCCAATCTTCAAAAATATTAAACTTTGGTCTTTCTACTGATAACACTTGTTTTAAATCATATTTTTCTGCCAAATTCTTATAATATTTACTTCTAGAAACTATTTTTCCATCAACTTTAATAAGATTAATTGTCTTTAATACTTCATATGAATCTAATGCCTTTAAATATTCTAGTGGATATGTCATAATTTCAGTCATTGACAAATCATCTAATTCCAAATTAGAATTTAATACTAAATATCCATTTCCATATTCATCACGTGAGTAAAAAAATTTTTCTCTATCACTTTCTTTAAAATAACCTGTTCCTCTATGACCAAATTCATCTAGTTTTTTGTTTAATTCCTTTTCAAAATTTTTAACACTTTCATAAGTCAAGATTTTATTACTTGTACTTATATAGCTTTTTATTAAAGCCATAATAGCTGCCTCTTCATAACATACTGCCATAACTAATCCTCCTAATCATTTTTCACTTTCTTTAAAGATAATCCTTGTTCTATTTCAATATCAACTGTGCTTGTTCCAACGCAAAAATTTTTAGCATCATGCCAAGCCTTTGCTTCTCTACGTCTACCTTCCTCAATTCTTCTATTAGCAGTTTTTTGAAGTTGCTTATGATCTTCACTACGTGTAATCTCACAAACTTCTGCATTTTTTAAAAAGTCATAATTAGATATTCGCAATTCATTTGGTTTTTTCTTAACGATTCTTCCGTTTTCTTCTTTTAAATCTATTGAATTTAACGCATTTTCTTTTTGAGAAGCAACTAATACATCAGTAGATAAACATCCTATATATTTTGACTTAGCTTTAGCTAAATCAAAATCAGGATATAAAACATAATATATTTCACCATTTTTTCCTTCACTTTCAAAATATATACTAGGATCATTATCATGACAAACAGTAGTATAAGTATCATTAATATCATTATTCATACTTCTTAAATTAAATTCAATAATTTCATGGAATTTATCCAAATCATCTTTTAATACCATTTTTTTATCTGCATATATATGTGCATATAATAATCCTAAGCAATAAGCATCTTCACTATACATACTACGCCCTCCTAAATTCATTTATTAATTATTTATTATAATACTATTTTTTAATTTTTTAAATAAAATGACAGTATTTACGATAAAAATAAACCTTATGTGGTAACTATACTTAAAACAAAATTTAGTATAATAAATATTCCTATATCAAAGGTATTAATCAAAGATATGGAAGCATTATATGAAATTTCTAAATTAAAATAGGTATTTAATACATATATAAAATAACTAAAAAACTTTAAATACAAAAAACGAGAGCTTTCTCTCTCTTTAAGAGATGATATGTTTCATCTACAACTTTATGTTTATTATTTTTTTGTCAATCCACCCATATTCAATATCTTTCATTAAATCAATTATTTCAAATTTGTTATAGTAAATTCAAATATTTAACTGATCAAAGATATTGAAATTATTTTATTATCACATTTATCAGTATATAATAATTTTGTTTTATATTATAATTATCAATCTAATGAATAAATAATTTCAATTTTATAATGATTTATTTATATTTTCTTTCTTATTGTTATAATCTATAAGTTGTTGATATAAATAATATGCTTGTTCTTTAGATATTTTAGTTCTAATATTTTCTTTTGTTCTTAAATAGTATTGTTTAATTGGTAAAGCATCCATTAAATTAATTATATTGCTGTTATTAACTAAGAATCCAGACATATCACCACTATAAACATCATCATTACCATTATCTAAAAATAAATATGTGCTTCCATTATCTATTACAGCATTATACATAACAAATCCTCTCTTTGTAGTTATATATTGTATCATAAAAAAATATGTATTTAACAATAAATTGAATATTTATTTAAAAAAATACCACCTAAAATTAATAATCATTCATTATTTGTTAATATAAATTCAATATGACTAGATTCAAATTTTACTTTTTTATTTTTATCTTTACCAATAATCTCCTTTATAGAACAATTATACATTACCATTTCGTTAGTTTTTAGTGTAATATCCACACCAAATAGCGATATATTATCAAGGGTTGATTTTAACCATCATTTTTGTATAATTCGTTTATATCTGCTTTTTCATTTAATTCTAATGACCATGTCATCGGTTTTTTAATTGTATAATTTTTGTTGTTTAATTCATTATAAACTAAATTAATAAATTCTTCATTTTTTATAAAATATTTCATGTCATAATCAACTTTTATATTTTTTGATTTTAAAATATAAATTACTTTATCTATCAAATCAATTGTATTATTAAGTCTTGTATAATATTTTTTCTTTATTAACAAGCACTACTTTAAATAATATTTATAATAATACATTATATGACACTGTGACACATTGATTATGCATACCCCACTCTCATCTATAGTGTCACTGTGTCATTTTTTCTTATTATACTATTTTATACTAATTTCTTTAATCATATCTCCAGGATAGTCATATAAAACTAATTCATCAAATACGAGCCTAAATGGTTTAAAATTAAATTCTATCTCTTCCTTTATTTTATTAACTAATTCTTCATCTTTATCAATATGTAATGTCATATGAAAAGTAAATTTATCTGGATCATAATTCTCTCCAGGAATTTGTAAAAAGAATTTTTTTTGTAATTCTTTTATATCTTTATTTTCTTCTATGGAAAAGTATAATACAAAACTATTATTTCGCCCATTCATTATTCTTATATCGTTAATTTTTAATTTTATTTTATTCATTTTTATATCACTAGCAATATTCAATAACTTACTTTCATTTTGTTTATCAGTAGCAAATATTGTAAAATGATATGGTAAATTATCAATTTCATTTCTCAATTCATCATCAATCCCATAAGGTACTTTACACATATGATAATGAATATTCTTTAGTTGATTATTTATTTTATTTAGTTCTTTTTCTTTGAATTTTGTTATTAAGGTAATTCTACTCATTGATAATCGCCTCTTTCTTCCTTAAAATTATTAAATAATAAGCTATACTAATTTGAAACACCATAAACAATGCTGACAATCCAAACATATATTTTAATCCGATCTCATACATCGTTCCACAAAGAAACACCCCTATTGATTCTCCTAAAAATCTTATAATATGACACATATTTGAAAAACTTAATTGATATCTATTTTCAAGTATATTTATATATACTGCATCACAAATATTTTCATATGTTGTAGATATAAAAATTGACCAAAATATTGCTATAAATCATTTTTAATATAATCATATATTTATTGTCAATTATCAACAATTTTTATTGTATTATTATTTTTATTTCCAATAATTATTGTATCAATTCCTACATTAATCACGTTCAAACAATTACTTATATTGTCATCAATTAATAAAGAAATATCATTTTCTAAACAGGTTATCCTTTTATCTCTGGCATTAACAATTAATTTATCATAGTAAATTTTATTTTTTCAAGCCATACTTTACTATATAAATACGGATCATTATGAAATTCATTATCTCTCGCAGTAACTATATAAATTTCCTGTCCATCTTTATGTAAGTCATTTATTACTTTAGCACAATTTTCTCTTAGAACAGCATTATTAGTTATTTCTTCTTGTATTGGCCCTAAAAATACTTTAATTCTTCACGATTAAAATTAAATAGTTATTGATAAATATTCCCATTGTTATATATATCAACAATATCATTATTATCAATATTTTGTATATCTTTATTTAAACTTTTAGCATATTTTATTGTAGCTTTTGTTAACTTTTCTTTTATATCAGTCATGGTGTCATCAATATCTATTCCGATTCTCATAATATCACCATAATTTATTATACATGAAATAAAGATATTTTTCTATGTTTATAATGTTAATTTATTTTCCTTTTTAAAATAAAAATGAGAGCTTTCGCTCTCTTCAGGGGGCGGTTAGAATTCACGTACTTCAAAGTTTATATAAATACTTTTGCGTTTATTTAAAAGGATTTAAAAGTAAATAAAATAACTAAATATTATAAGAATTTTAAATTCTTGGTAGTTGAAAAGGTAGTTGAGATATTTCTTAACTACCTTTTTTATGACAAGATGACAATATTACTGATGGTGCCTCAAACAAGTGTCATTTTGTCATTTTTTCTTCTTTAAACTCATTTATTAATGCTATAAATTCATCATCAGACATTTTTACATATATTCTACTACAGTATTTTTTTTGGAATAACATCACATTATGCACTGATAAACCACAATTTTTAATTATTAATATTTTCCTTTTTCTAGTTGCTTTTTTATCCTTATTATTTTTAAAAAATATTCTAATAAATAGTACTTCATATTTTGAATACAACTCTATTAAATATTCTAATGGTATAATTAATATTAAATATACAATTGGAATCATGAAACTTATAAAAGTATTCAAAACATTTAATTCTTTATACTCTCTTAATCCAAGTTTAAAAGTTTCATAAAAGAACCAAATACTAATAATTACAAATATTGTTTGCATAAACTTATGTACAATTTTGTATTCTTCTTTTCTTTCAGCAACAGCATCTACCATTGCTAAGAATGTAATAATAGGAATAATTAGTAACTCAACCCAAAGTTTAAATGTAAATGTACTATAAAAAAACTCTATAACAATTGTAAACTTTAAATTATCTTTTAATACTTTCCAAATATATTGTTCATCAGATTCCCTAGATGCTGCATTAAAACAAAATATTACTCCTGATGTTATATACCATATAATAATATCCTTTATGTAACAATTATCCCATATTGACGTTTTAGAAAATAATAATGTTATTAAAATCACATATAAAGAAGTTATTATCCATATTTTTATTAAATTCTTTCCAAATAATATTTTAATAACGTCTAGGGCAGAATATCTTGTTTTCTTATTAATTAATACATATACTGATAAAATCAAAATCCAAATTATTGTAGCCCACTCTCGAGTAGATAAAATACTTAACCATTTTAAAAAATTAGTCATACTTCACCTTTGTTGTTAAAAATTATTTTATTAAATCAGTATAATACATTATTTCTTTATTTAATGATTTAGCAAACTCGATTTCACTTTTAGTGCTACTACCTATATAATCATTAACATTTACAACTAAAATAGCATCAGATAGTTTTATTCTTTCTTTATGCATTTTATCAAGCATTAATGCTTCTTCTTCAGTAAAGTCATCTTTGCTAGTTTTTGATGGATTATATATAGGTACTAACATACAATTACCTTCTAGTTCCATTTTTTCTGTTATTTCCATCATTTCATTAACAAATTTCAAACTACCACACACTGTTATTATCTTCATTTATTTCACATCTCCTTTTTAAAATCAATTGTATATGGTTATCATCAAGCCGTAATTATTATTTAATCAAAATTCCAAATACCTAAATATCCTTTGGCTTTAATAGGTTTGTCTAATACTTTTATATCTTTTAATATCCATGCATATCTTCCAACAGCATAAATACCTGTTATATATTCATTTTTATTTTTCTTCATTTTTTCTATAAATTCTTCTGTCATTTCAATACAATCAATTAATTCACAAGAGCAAATTATGTTTCCATAATTTAAACAATTAATATCAACTAAATCTATCAACTCTTTATTATTTTTATATTCTTTTGGAATTTTTGTTGAACTTGCATGAATGTATAATTTACCTCTATAATTAGTTTTCCAACTTCTAGTTTCTATTGTTTTAATACCATTTTTAATTAAAGTTGCGTATGGTTCAGTTAAACTTAATACTTTCATATAATAACGTTCTCCTTATTTTTAATCAATATAATTCCATATTTTTTTATATTGCACTAACTGTTCAGCCTTTTTAATTTGTGCTACTGGGTGATATAAAGGAATAATAACATAATCATCTTTATTTATTTCAGGATATTTTCTAATAGTTTCCTTTAGTGTTCTTTCTATATCAAAATTTAATAAGTTAGATAAAGATAATAATGGATAATATCCTAAAGTTAATATTACTTTTGGCTTTACTATCTCGATTTGTTTTAATAAGAAATCACTACATTTTAGAGTAGATTTTTTTAAATCAATATTATTTCCTCTATAATTATCTCCCTGTCTTGCACACATTATTGCATTTGTTATAAATATATCATTTAACGAATACCTACTGTTAGAAGATTCTTTTATATATTTTTCTAATATTTTTTTGGTATTACTTTTTTCTGACTCAATTAATTCATTCCAATTACTTTTATCTTCTTTTAACAAATTATTTAGTTTTTTCATATCATTATAAGGCCCCCAGTCTTGACCTATAATCATAATCTTGGAATCTAGTCTATTAAACCAATCAGTCCATATAGATGGTATATTTGAACTAAAGTTATAATCATTATAAATATTTATCAATGACTTCTCTTTACATTTAAAATTAGTGCATTTATCACATTTAGACATAGTCTTTAATAATTTATCAAAGGACTCTTTTTTCATTATATCACCACGACCTAATTTAGAATTTTTATTTTACTTCGTATTTCATCATAAGAAGTATTATCTGTACAAACTATATCGTAGTTTTCTTTAAAATATTCTAATCTTTCTTCTATTTTTTCATCTAAAAAACCCAATTTATAAACATTTCTATTAGTACCTGCCATATTTATATCTAAAACACTATTGCCAAGAAGTAAAATATTATTTCTGCCTATAATTTTACTTTTAATATTTGATGGTAAAAATACTTCATTTTTATTTAATGGATGAGTTAAATTATTATCTCTAACTCCTTTAACTATGCCTTTTTCATATTCCAAGAAATTAGAACAAATATAAATATTTGAATAATTGCAATTATTTCTAATTAAAAATTGTTCAATAATATTACCAACACCTGCTGATATTACTATAATAGGAATATTTTTTTCATACATTGTCTTCAAAAAATCAATTGCTCCATCTCGAAAAGCCATAATACTTTCGTTATTAGCAGCATAGTTTATAATTTCTTCTGTAATACCAAAATTAATTAATGTTTCTATATTTTTTCTATACCATTCACTCATGATTGGCATTTTTTCTTCAATTGATAATGACTCATCAATTTCAAATTTATGATAATGACTAAATATTCTTATACATTCATCAATAAATTCTTTTGTAACTTTAGGATTTTTAAAAATACTTGCCCAAGAACTATCACTATTATCCTTAGTAATTGTTCCATCAAAATCAGTCAAAATATATAAATCATTTACAGAAATAGAGTTTAAATTATTTAACTTTTCATTATTCACTAAAATCATTATTAATCATCTCTCTTTCTATAAGTCATTAGGTAATTTACTATAATCATATTTCTTAACTACATCTTTTAACTCTTCTAAAGATTTATTAATATCTTCTATCGCATTATCTAATGTGTAGTTTATTCCTCGATTATCTCTTATAAGCTCTAATTTATGTGTAATTCTTTCTAAATCAGCCATTACATTTCTTGTTATATTTCGTTTATTACTATCCCAATCTAAAATGTCATACTTAAAGTTTCTGCACTCTTTAATAATATTTTTTAAATCTCTAGTTGATTTATTTTGAAACTCATCACTAGTTAGCATTGTTGTTATGGCATTATATCCTGCTGCTTTTAATAATTGTTCTAAAGACAAATCGAGTTCTTCAGCAATTTTTCTTAATACTTCTATATCAGGTTTTTGAACTTTTCCATTTTCAAGATCATTTAATGATGTATTACTTAATCCTATTCTTCTGGCAAGTTCTCTTTGAGAAAAATTCTTTATATCTCTTCCACCTTCAATTAAAGTTTTTAAAGTAATCTCTTTATCCATATAAATACTCCTTCATTTATTAGGATATAAATTAATCCCAAATTCATTATATCACACTTTGTAAGTTTTTCACAACATTTTTGTCAGCTTTTCTTGACAATAAAATTTATTTGTTAGATAATAGAATTGTAAGGATAACTTTACAATGTAAAAAGGAGGGAGAAAATGACTGCTGAGGAAACTTTAGAAATCGTATCAAAACAATGGTGCAATTTAGAAGATTTAATGAAAATTAGCCAAGTTGGTAGAAATTCTGCTCTTAAAATTAAACGAACTATTAAAGATAAACTTACTAAACAAGGTTATATGGTTCCAAAGCATGTAGTACCTATGAAAGAAGTAGTAGATTATTTAGATATTAATATAGGTTATTTAGAATCTCGAGTAAAGAAAGGAGCGTAAAATATGAAACTAATTGAAGAGATAGATACAAGTGAAAAAAAAGACATCATTGTCGAAGGACTAATAAGGTCTAAAGGTGTATATTTACTTGTATCAAAACCTAAAGTAGGAAAGTCTATGTTGGCACTGCAACTTTCCTACTGCCTTACAAATGGATTACCATTTCTAGGACACAAAGTAACTCTTTCACCTGTATTATATATTAGCACAGAGTCTGATTTTGGTCAATTACAAGACAGATACAAAACATTACAATTAACTCCAAAGGAAAGCTCATTATTTATCATGGATAGAGATGGAAAATCTACTATAAGTATATTTGACCATGAATATGAAATTGCTGATTTTGCTGGTGATAAAACTACTAATAAATTTGTAATAATAGATATGCTTAAAGATATGGATTTAGGTATCTCTTATGATATTAATGATTTTCAAGATGTAGCTCAAAAGTTAATGCCTAAGTTAAGAGAATTATGTGAGAAATACAATATCACTATTCTATTTACTCATCACTTAAATAAAAGGAATGAAACATTAGGTAGTACAGCTTTTGATGCTTGTATAGATGGTAAAATTACTTTGTTTGAGAATAGAAATGACCATAATCATTTAACTATGAAAGTAATTAATAGAGATTTTGAAGGTTTTGATATAGATTTAAAAAGAAATAAAAATCAAACTTTTAAAATAAGTAATCCAATTGAAGATGATGAAATTGATGAAAACTTAATTCTTTTTATTAAGTATGCATCATATAAAAAAGATTTTGAATTTACTTCTACAAGTATTATTCATGATGCTAAGTTAAAAACAACTGCTCTACGTTTTGGAAGATCATTAAATTTAAATATTGATTTATTAGAAAAAGAAGGTCTTCATATAACAAAGTCTAGAACTAGTAATGAAAGAAAATATCATTGTGTATATGAAGAACCTATACTTGAAGATGATGAATAATCATCTTCTATAAATAAGAACTTGGCGATAGTGATTATTTGGGATTTTTAAGGGTGAAATCCTTAAACTCACGATTGGGCTATGCCCTAGTGAGATAGGTCATAAATGACCTCTAATACTAAAAACAAAGAAAGGAGAATTAAATATTGTATGATGGAAAACAAGTAGTACGAGTTGAAACTCAATATAAAAAAGATGACCTTTATAATATTGGTGTAGAAATGACTGATAGAAAAGGTACAGGTAATTATGATAAAGATAGAACTATATTTAATGTTGAATATGTATCTCTTACTCAAAATAATTTATATCAAGAAGTTAAGAATAATTTAAAAGTAAGAAATATTGAATATCAAAATAGACCTAACACTAACCTTTTAAATGGTGTAACATTCACAAGTGGTCCTGAATTCTTTCAATCACTTGGAATGAAATTTAAAGATAGTGGTAGAACTTATCATACAGGAGATAAAAAAGGACAAGCAGTAATGATTCCTGATATTAAATCTAAAGGAGATATAACAAAAGCTGTAAGTTACTTTTTTGACTCTTGTATGGAGTTTTTAAAAGAATATGTTGGTGAAGAAAATATCTTATTATCACAAATTCACTATGATGAAGATACTCCTCACCTACAAGCTTATTTTGTTCCCGTAGTTACTAAAGTTAAAAGAAAATGTTTTGTAAAAGATGAAAATGGTAATGTTGTTAAAGAAGAAATAAAAAAGAAAGATGGAACTACCTCTATTGTACCTAAATTACTTCGTGATGATAAAGGTAAAATTGTTTATGAAGAAGTAAATGGTAAATTTTTAAACTGTGATCAATTTTGGAAAGATAAAGGTGGTAAATTATCTTTTCATCAAATGCAAAATGACTTTAATAAGTTTATTACTGAAAAAGGATTTAATCTCTATCGTGGAGATGTTGGTTCTAATAAAGAAAATCAATCAAAACTAGATTATGATATTGCCGAGAAAAAAGCCGAATTAGAAGAATTAAATAAAGAAAAGGAGAATACCTTAAAGATTATTGAAAACTCTAAAAATGGGCTTAAAAATCTCGAATATAATAGTGATTATAGTAATGTATTAAATTCTACTAAAAGAAAACTTGGTGGTTATAAAGATGATGATGTTTTTAAGATAATTAAATACACAAAAGGATTACAACACAAAATAATCATCTTAAGTACTGATAACGCTAATAAAGATATGGAAATTGCTAAACTTACTGAAGAAAACAAAACTTTTAAAAATAACAATGAATTATTAAAGAAAAATAAAATAATTAAGGAACAAAAACAAGAAATTGGTAGATTAAATGATTTAGTTAATATACTAAGTAATAATATCGAGAGTTTAAAAACTAAATTAGAAACTGAAGTTGATAAATGGAAATCTCTACTTAAAAAGATATGTAAAGCACTAGATAAAGTTTTAGGTAGAGATAAATCTAAAGATAAATTAGAAGAATATGAAAATATAGCTAATGCTATTAATTATGGTTATTATAGTAAAAACCATAAAAATAAAGATGATTTTGAAATAGAAAGATAAAACTATCGCACTTCAGTTGGAAAAAATAATTAAATATGGTAAACTACCAACTGAAGTGCGTGAATAGTCTAATCTAAGCAAAGGAGGAATGAAAATTGCAGTTAGACTATTAGAAGAAAGCAAATGGACTAAAGATGGTCGTAAATATATATGGTATATTTGGGAAACAGGTTTAGATAGTAAAAAACACAAAAAGTTTTCCAAAGCATATAAAACTGAGGCAGAAGCAAAACGTGCTGAAAAAGAATATTTAAAAATGGCTGAAGTATTTGAAGGAGATATGAATATGACCTTCAAAGATTTGTACACAAAATATTACGAAGTTCAAAAAAATATAGTAAGATGGTCAACTTTAAAGACTTATCGAGATAGAATTAAATATATTGGAATGTTTGATAAAGTTAAATTAAAAGATATGGATGCTACTCATTATCAAAGATGGAGAGCTGAAATGATGAAAGTAGATTGTTCAAATAGTTATAAAAATGAAATTCAAAAATTCTTAAAGATTGTAATTAATTGGGCAACTAAGACTTATGGTTTCAATATGAGTAAATTTTATAGCAGAATGGAAAGTTTTACTACAGCATCTGATTTAAAGAAAGAAATGGATTTCTATACTTTAGAAGAATTTAATCAATTTATATCAGAATCCCCTAACTTACAAATTAAATGTATGTATGAAACTTTATATTATCTAGGACTTCGTAGAGGTGAAGCTAGAGGCTTACAATGGAAAGATATTAATTGGAATAATAAATCAGTATCTATTACAAAACAAGCTGTTACACATGGATCTGAAACTTGTACAAATTATGAATTAACACAGCCAAGAACTAAAAAAAGTAATAGGATATTACCTATTGCTAATGTATTATTTAATGATTTAAAAAAGCTATATGATGAGCAAAAGCAATTTGCTGAATTTAACGATGAATGGTTTATATTTGGAAATTATCTTCCTATAACATTCTATCAAATGAGGCATAAGAATATTGAAATTGCTAAAAAAGCTAATATTAAAAGAATAAGATTACACGACTTTAGGCATAGTTGTGCATCACTATTAATTAATAATAATACTAATATAGCAGTTGTATCTGATTTCTTAGGTCATGCTTCAATCGAAGAAACTTTAGATACTTATACTCATATGTTCAAAGATAAACTTTATGATGCTGTAAATACCATAAATAAACTAACTTGTACTGATGCTACAATGGTAGATTTTGGTAGTTAATTGGTAGTTGAAAGCATTAATTTATAAAATTTAAAATTAACAAACCCTTGTAATTTCAAGCAAAAAACAAAAATGAGGAATCTTTCGATTCCTCTTCAGGGGGTTTTGGTTACACTTTCACTATAATCCGTAAAAGTGTTACGTGACAGATTGTCACGCTATATTAATAATAAAGTATTTTAATTAAAAAGTCAATTACTTTTAATCCATATTTATAGAATTTTTTAATATACCTTTTAACATATCATAATCATTAATATTATCTAAAATATAACTAACATCTTTTTTTACTTCTAAAAGCATTTTATAATCTTTAGTTAAATTAGCTAGTTTAAATGTCATATCACCACTTTGTTTAGTACCAAATAAATCACCATAGCCTCTTAATTTAAAATCTTCTTCTGCAAGAACAAACCCATCTGTAGTATTTTCCATTATTTTTAATCTTTCGGTTTGTCTATCTGTTACTAAAATACAATATGACTGAAAATCATTTCTTCCTACTCTACCTCTTAACTGATGAAGTGTTGCAAGTCCAAAATTATATGAATCAAATATAACTATCATGGTAGCGTTATATACATCAACACCAACTTCTATTACAGTTGTACTTATTAATATATCTATTTTTTTATTTGTAAAATCATTCATTACTTCATCTTTTTCTTTTGAAGACATTTTTCCATGTAATATACCTATATTATAATTTTTAAAAGCAAGAATAAATTTTTTATATAACTTATCTATATCTTCTTTATCATCTACTGCATTTTCTATTAAAGGAGATACTACATATATTTGATGACCAAGTTTTAACTCATTATTAATACTTTTTAAAACATCTTTTATTTCACTATTATTTTTTACTTTGGTAATAACCTTTTTTCTACCTTTTGGAACTTCTTTAATTATAGATATATCCATATCACCATATATAGTTAAAGCATATGTCCTAGGTATTGGTGTTGCGCTCATATAAAGTACATCTGGCATATTTCCTTTTGTTCTTAAATTATTTCTTTGATTAACACCAAATCTATGTTGCTCATCTGTTATTACAAGACCTAAATTATTATAATTAATATCATCTTGCACTAAAGTATGTGTACCTATAATTATATTATAATACCCATCTTCTATTTTCTTTTTTATACTTTCTTTTTCTTTTTTAGTCATACTACCAATAAGTAAGCAAATATTAATATCATAATTTTCAAATAATTTAACAGCATTTTCATAATGTTGTTTTGCAAGTATTTCAGTAGGTGCCATTAAAGCACTTTGATAATTATTCAAATATAATATATACATACTAATCATTGATATTATTGTTTTACCTGAACCAACATCACCTTCTATTAATCTATTCATTCTTTTTTCGCTTTCTAAATCACTATATATTTCATCTAATACTTTTAATTGATCATTAGTAAGACTAAAACTTAAACTATTTATAAATTCATTTATCTTATCTTTATCTATATTTTTTGAATATCCAATATTATATTCATTATTTTTTCTCTTTAATGCTTCTATTTTAAGCATGAATAAAAATAATTCTTCATATTTACATCTAATTATAGCTTCTTTTAATTTAATATTATTAAAAGGAAAATGAATATGTTTTAAAGCATCCTTTTTACTCATAAAGTTATATTTATCAATTAATTCATTTGGTATATAATCTATTATTTCTTCATCTAAAGCATTCATAATAAATTTATTTATACTTTTATTTGTAAGACCTTTTACTAAATGATATATTGGCTCTATTTTTACTTTATTATTTATATCTTCTAATTTTATATCTGATGCTAAAAAAGTATTTTTTTCTTCTTCGTACTTTCCAATAATTGTTACTACATTTCCAACATATAAACTATTTTTTAAAAATCCTCTATTAAATATAACAACATTTATTAATTTATTATCCGATTCAGCCTTAAAACTTAATCTATTCATTTTTTTAAAGTAATTTAGTACGGGTGTTGAAACAATTTTTACAGGTACTATAGCTTTATCATTATATAAAGAGGTTCTTTTAATTATCTCATATCTAAACGGATAAAATGTTACTAAATCTTCTTTAGTATATATATTTAATTTATTAAGTAGAATTACAGATTTTGGTCCAACACCTTTTATTTTATCTATTTGCATATTAAATCACCTCTTTTTTTATTAATTTAAAAATATTATAACATATTTTTTAAAAAGTACTTGACAAAACACCCTTTTATCAGTAATATATATGTCACCAATTCCCAAATGGCGAATTGGCTGCTAGTATCACACTAGCCAACCCCTTTTTATTCTTTTTTACGAAACTGTTCTTCAGGGGGGCAGTTTCTTTTTTTATCTAAAAATATAAAGAAGTGGTTATTTTATCCACTTCTTTTATGTTATATATTGAAGTTTTATTAACTTAATTACTTAAACTTTTATAGTATTCAAATCTTTTCTTAGCTTCTTCTTTATTTTCTTCTAATAATTTCTTAGCTAAATCACTATTAACAGCCTTAATCATTGAATATCTATTTTCACCTTCTAAGAATAAATCATATAGATCAAAATCTGGTTCTTTATAATCTAAATTAAATTCTTTACCATTATATCTAAATAATGGAAAATATCCAGATTGTACAGCAAGTTTTTCTTCTTCTATCATATTTTTCATACCTGCCTTTATTCCATGACTAATGCAAGGTGAATAAGCTATTATTAATGATGGACCATCATGTTCTTTTGCCTCTTTTAATGTTTTTAACGCTTGAAGTATATTAGCACCTAAACTAATATGCGCTACATATACATTTTCATAATTCATCATCATTTTAGCTAAATCTTTTTTAGATGTCTTTTTACCTGATAAACTAAATTTAGCTACAGCACCTTTTTCTGTTGATTTACTTGCTTGACCTCCAGTATTTGAATATACTTCTGTATCAAGAACTAATATATTAACATTTTCTCCTGATGACATTACATGGTCTATACCAGAGAAACCAATATCATAACTCCATCCATCGCCACCTATTATCCATACACTTTTTGAATCTATATATTCTTTCAAATTTTTAAGTTTTGGAACTTCTGTATAATCTATTTTTTCTTTTATTTCCTTTGTAACATTATAATTATCTTTATTATCTAACCACTTTTTAAATAGTTCCTTATTTTGATTACTTACTCTATCCATATTTTCAAGCATTATTTTTTCTATTTTTTCTTGCATCAATTTTATAGTCATTCTCATACCAAGCCCATATTCTGCATTATCTTCAAATAATGAATTTGACCAAGAAACATTATAAGGTGTCACTGGCATACTTCCACCATATATAGAAGAGCATCCTGTTGCATTTGCGATTATTATTCCATCTTTATGAACTTGTGTTAATAATTTAATATATGGCGTTTGACCACATCCAGCACATGCTCCTGAATATTTAAATAATGGTTCTACAAAACCTATTCCTTTTATAGTAGATTCATCAAATAGATTTTTATATTCTACATTTATCTTTTCATTTACTCTACTAGCAAGTGTTTTCTTTATCATTTCTAATGCCTTACTACCTCTTTTACCAACACAAGTATTTGCACACACTCCACAACCTGTACAATTATCATAATTAATTTCTAAAGCATATTTATATCCTTCTTTACCAAGAAGATCTGTAACAATCAAATCTTTATTTAAATTAGCTTCCTTATCTGTTAATATTTTAGGTGTAATAACGCCATGTGGACATACTATAGAGCACTTATTACATTGTATACATGATTCACTCTTCCACACTGGAACATACTCTGAAACATCTCTTTTTTCTAATTTAGATGTATCAAGTGGAAAACTTCCATCTTTATGACTTAAAAATTCTTTTACAGAAAGTTCATTTCCTTTAAAATGTTCTATATTATCAATTATTCCTTTATATTTTTTATCTTTTAATATTATTGAACTCCATTCAGATTTTACTTCTACTTTATTAATATATTCATCAACATTTTCTATAGCATTAATATTATTATTAACTATTTCTTCACCTTTTTTAGTAAAATGATTTTTAATACTTTCTTTCATTTTTGTAAGCGCAAGTGCTTGTGATAAAACTTTTGTTATTTTTATAATAGCAAGTTCCATAATCATACTTATTTTATTAGGTATATTATTTTTCTCAGAAAGTGAGTAAGCATCTACTGTAAAGAAATTTATATTTTTTTTAGACAAAATATATTTTATATTATCAGGAAGAATTTTTTCTAATTCATCACCTTTTTTATCAGTAACTAATATAAAAATTCCATTTTTCCTTATACCATTAAGAACATCATATTTTTCTAAATATGATTCTTTTGTACATACAACAATATGTTCATTTTCTATATAATATTCAGATCTTATTACATCTTTTCCTATTCTTAAATGACTTATGGTAAGTCCTCCACTTTTTTTAGAATCATATTCATTATATAATTGCACAAAACCTTTAGTATTATCTCCTACTAATTTTGTTAAATCTTTAGTTGCTGATACCATTCCATCAGATCCAAAACCATATACTTTCATCTCAATATTTTTAGCATTATTTTTTATTTTTACTCTTTCTAAACTTTTATTTGTTACATCATCTTTAATTCCTATAGTAAATGAATTAATCATATCTTCCATATCTAAATTTTTATATACAGCATATAAATCTGATAAAGTTGTATCTTTACTAGATATACCATATCTTCCACCTACTACAGTTATTTTTTTATTTAATTTATTTATAATATTTACTACATCTAAATATAATGGTTCACCACTTGATCCTGCTTCTTTTGCTCTATCTAAAACAGCAATTTTTTTAACAGATTTTGGTAATACATTTAAGAAATATTTTGAAGAAAAAGGTCTATATAAATGTACTTCTATTAATCCAACTTTTTCTTTTTTCTCATTTAGAATATCAATTAATTCCCTTATACTTTGACAAACTGATCCCATCGCAACTATTACTTTATCTGCTTTCTCATCACCATAATAATTAAATGGTTTATAATCTAAATCAAATTTTTCATTAATTTTTTCCATATATTCATTAACTATATCACTCATAGAGTCATAATATTTATTTCTAGCTTCTAAATTTTGAAAGTATATATCATCATTTTGAGTTGTTCCTTTTATTTTTTTATTTATTAACATACTTTCTTTTTTAAAATTATTAATTGCTTTTGTATCTATTAAATCTTTTATATCATCTATTTCTAAAGTATGAATTTTAGATAGTTCATGACTTGTTCTAAAACCATCAAAAAAGTTTACAAATGGTAGTGATCCTTTTATGCTAGATAAATATGTAACTAATGTTAAATACATTACATCTTGTACACTACTTGATGCCATAAATGAAAAACCTGTTGAACGAGCAGCATATATATCAGAGTGATCACCAAATATACTAAGTGCATGAGTCGCAACTGTTCTTGAGGCAACATTTATAACACATGGAAGCATTTCACCTGCTATCTTGTACATTGATGGTATCATAAGTAATAAACCTTGGCTTGCTGTATATGTACTTGAAAGTACACCAGTTTGTAAAGAACCATGAACAAGTGCTATCGCACCAGCTTCACTTTGCATCTCTACTTGTTTTACTTCATCATTGAAAATATTTTTTCTTCCTTCTAATATCCATTTATCAATATATTCTGGCATTGGTGATGCCGGTGTTATTGGATATATACCTGATACTTCTGTAAACATATATGAAATATGAGCACATGCTTCATTTCCATCCATTACTCTATATTTTTTCATTTTATCACTATCCTAACATTTTAATTATACCAAAAAAAAGAAAGATTTAGAATATCAAACCTTCTTTTTTAGCTTTTTCTTCATCAGTTAAAGAAAATATTTTAGATGTAAAAGTTTCATATGAATCTTTATATTTTTCTAAATTATCTTTTTCTTCTAACAATTCCTTTTTTTCTTCTTCTAATTTTTTTAATTTTTCATTTAATTCTTCTTTTTCTTTTGATAAATTATCTCTTTCGTTTACTACATCTGAGTATTTTTGATTTGTGCAATCATTATTTAAAATTCCTGAACAAATATAATTATTATATCCATTTATAACATCTTGCATTTCTTCATCTATTATCTTTGTAATTTCACTATCTACTCCACTTATATCAAATATCTCATTATTTTTCATTGCGCTAATTAATTGTGATAATAAAATTTTTGTACTAAATAGTTCATTTTTACATTTTGAAACACTTATTATATCAAATAAATGATTTTGAATAGTATTAGTAATAGAATTAGTTTTATTTGATATATTTATAAGATTATTTATTACCTCTTTTTTTTCTTCAATCCCCAAATGAGTCTCTTTTCTATATCCTGTTTGATAATTTTCAACTCTTAGAGTATTTACATAAGTTACAACTTGTCCATCTAATAAATTATTTAAGTTTTCAAGATATTTTTCATCATTTTTAATAACTCTGCTCGTTTGAACTGCATAAATATTATTTTCTCTTTTCTTTAATCCTAATAAGATTATATCGCCGCAATTTTCTCTTTTTCGTGCGACATAATAGTCTGCTGTAAACTCATCTATATCTTTTTTCGTATAATTTTTTGTCTTATCATACTCACAAACAAAATAAATTTCTTTAGGATATGGAGTTTTTAATTGATCATTAAATACATCTAATTTATTTTTTATATAAGGAGAAAATACATCTGAATAATTTAATACACCTTTTGTAATATTTATATAAATACTATAACTATTTTCAATAAAATTTAATAAAGTTTTATATGTTTTATCTCTTCTTAACATACTTTTTGAAATTAAATTATCAGTCTTAACACCTAGTAGATGTGGTAAATTATTTTCATTTATTGAAAATTGTATTCTTTTACCATTTGCTAAGAAAAGTGTATATATATTATCTTCTTTATATGTTTTTTTATAAGATTCAATACATTTTTTTAAATCAGAAATTATTTCATCATATTCTCCTCTTGTTTTTATTTCTAGCATTGTAAATTCCCCCTTTTTCTAGATGAATATTATATATATTTTATAATATTTGTCAAATTTATATAATTAATTTATAATTATTTTGGTGATTATATGGATAAATTAGAAATATTAAAAAAGATTATAAATGAATCAGATAAAATTGTATTCTTTGGAGGTGCTGGTGTATCTACTGCTAGTAATATACCTGATTTTAGAAGTTCAAATGGTATATATAATCAAAAATACAAATTTAAACCAGAAGTTATATTAAGTCATACATTTTTTATTAACAAAACAAATGATTTTTATGATTTTTATTTTGATAAAATGATTTATTTAGATGCTAAACCTAATTACTGCCATAAAAAGTTAAAAGAACTTGAAGAATTAGGTAAATTAAAAGGAATAATAACACAAAATATTGATGGACTTCATAAAAAAGCAGGTTCTAAAAATGTTCTTGAACTTCACGGAACAATATATAAAAATTACTGCATGAAATGTAATAAATTTTATTCATTAGATTATATGATAAATAATAAAGATAACCTTATTTGTTCTTGTGGTGGCATTATAAAGCCTTATGTTATTTTATATGAAGAAGAACTTAATAATGAAATATTAAATAAAGCAATCAATCTAATTGAAAATGCAGATACACTTATAGTTGGTGGAACATCTTTAAATGTATTTCCAGCTGCTGGACTGATTAGATATTTTAAAGGAAAAAATTTAGTTATTATAAATAAAGAAACAACTAATTTTGATAATATGGCAACTTTAGTTATAAATGATGATATAAATAAAATATTTAAAAATATATAAAAAAAGCTACTAATGTAACTTTTTTAACGTACATATGGATTTTTATCAAAATCCATTTTTTTTGATATTTCCTTTTTCATGTAAGGTTCAATAGAATTTATTTTATCAACAAAATCTTTTCTATCATCTACTAGAAAACTTCTACCTAAAACAGCTTGTATTTCTTTTATACATATTTCTATTTCTTCTTTTATTTTTTCTGCTTCTTCCTTATTAGATTTTCTTCTACTATATTTACTATTTAATTTTATTAAATATATTAATCTTCTTTTTGCTATTTTAAGATTGTCTTTTAAAGATAATACTTTTTGAAAACCAATTAAATTTTTTTCATTATCTCTAACTTCTAAATAAATATCTTCTTCACCCTTTTTTACTCTTTTTATTAAATTATCTAATTCTTTTTTACTAATTTGTTTTACATTAAATGGTAATTCAATATTACTCATATATTTTCCCCCTTTTTAAATATGAAATGTTAATTTATAACCTTTAAATTTATCATTATTTGAAAGTACATCTTCAAAATCTTTATATAAATTATTTAAAGCACTATCTTTATTCTTTTTTTGATTATTAATAAAATTATTTAAACTATCTATATCTACCCAACCTATATCAGTAGCAATATTTTTTCCTTTTTCATCATAAGCATTAAAATTAAATGAAATTACAATATCTTTTCCATATTTACTATATAAATCATTTGTTTTAACACTTTCATTATTATCTCCTAAACTTATAGTTTCCAAAACTTCAGTACCTCTATAAACTGCTATACGAGATATTTTATATATAATTCCATCAACATAATTAGCTTTTCCTTTTTTACCATTACCCCAAGCATCACCTGATGTTTCACAAGCAATAACAGAATCATTTTCTTTATAAACTAATGACACTTCGTCGTTAATAGCAAAATTAGGATATTTAGTATTTACATAATTTGTTTTTTCTTCTTTTATGTTTTCTTCTTTTGTTTCATTTTCTTTATTAATATTTTCAACTTTTTCTGTACTTATTTCTTTACTATTTTCAGTATTTATATTTTCATCTTTTGTTGATACATATTCCTTATTACCAGCAATTCTTTTCTTTGTTTTATCAGAAAAATGTATAAATTTATCTATATCTAGATATCCAATATTTTTTGAAATAATATTACCTTTTCCATCTTCTGCATCAAAACCTAATATAATACCAATATTTGATCCATATTTTTTATATAATTCATTTGTTCTAATATTACTATCTCTTACTGTTTCAATTACACTATTATCAGTTTTATCAAAGACAATCATAGATGATATAGGAAATGTTTTAGCACCAATTTCACTCGCTAAAGATGTATTATCATTATCAAATGGTTCTTTTGTTAATTCAAAGTTTTTAATTATTTCTCCATCATTATTACGTTGTACAAGTGCTAAACTATCTTTTACACCTATTCCTAAATTTTCATTGTTTTTAGTATTTTCTGTTGTTACCTCTGTAGTATTTTGGGTTGTGACAATACTTTTAGTAGTTGTATCTTCAGTATTTACAACAACATTTTTTGCTTCTTTAATATTCTTTTTTGAATTACTATGTGAAATAGCTAAAGATGCTGCCCCTAAAGTCATTACACCTACAAAAGCTGCGACTTTAAATCTTTTAAAGGTTAAATTAAAATATGGTTTTGTACTATTTTCTTTTACAATTTTCTTTTTCTTAGTTTCATTAATATTAATTTTTTTATTTATATTTACATTTGCTTTTTTACTGCAAAACTTTTTAAATTTTAGTAAATTATATCCTAAATTTGAATGAACAATTTCTGCTCCTATCAAATCTTTTTGTTTTATTGCTACATCATATTGCTGTATTTTTTCTTTTAATGATAACCTTTTTGACTTCATTATATTACTTAAATCATACTTAACAACAGCATTTAATTTTCCATTTAAATAATCACTAAATAATTTAGTACCATACTTTCTATCTAAAGATTTTAGTCTCAAACATAAATTATTATCTATCTTTTCATATAATTCAAAATCACTATCATTTAGTGAATCGTTGTTTTTTTTTTTATTAACTAATATTTTCTTATCAACACCTGCAAAATCTACAATATGTCTTGTTTTTCCATTCATTGTTAAATCAAATTCAACTTTATATTTATCTTTAATATAAGATATTTCTAAATTACTTATCTTAATATTTTCTTCTTGTTCATCTAAATCATCTAAATAATCTTCTTCATATTCATCAGATTCTTCTATTTCCTCATAACTTTGATATTCTTCTTTATTATCTAAGGTAACATAATTATTTTCTTCATTATTAACTTCTGTTTTTACTTCTGTTTCACCATTATAAATATCTTCTTTTTGTTTTTGAAAAACTGGAACTTCTATACTTTCTTCTTGTTCAGTACTATCTTCACTAATTTCAAATTCATTTTCATTTTCAGTATATGAATAATTGTTAAAAGTCTTTGAAACAACATATTCTCTTAACTTTGTAACTAATGAAATTAATTTTGTTTTTTCATCATTTAATATTTCTATTTTACTTTTTATTATTTGACCAAGTTCTGTATTCTCTCCTATTTTTTTAAGTTCAATAGTCGCAGCAAGTATTTCTTTATTTATTTCTTCTATTTTAAAACTTGCAAAATCGATATTTTTTGATACGGTTGAAACTATCCCCATATTTATATTTTCCATAATTCTTTCCCCCTGATTTGATTGTTTATTATAGCATTTTTTATCATTTTGTCAATTTATAGCAAAAAAAAACTTATTTTTTACAAAATAAGTTAATTATTTTAACACTTTATCAAAGAATTTTTTATATTTTTTTACAACAATATCCCATGTATATTCATCTTCAATTCTTTTTCTTGCTTTTTCACCATAGTAATTTCTATCTTTTGATTTAAATTTTTCAACTTTATCAATTACATTTACCAAAGAATTCTCTTCATTACTAAAATACAAACAAGAATCTTCTCCAACTTCTTCATTATAACATGCATTATATAAAATATTTACATCTGTTATACTTAAAGCCTCTAATAATGATGGATTCGTTCCACCAGCTGAATGACCATGAATGTAGGCTGAAGCATTTTTTCTAAGTCTTCTTAAAACATCTTGATCATAAACAGATCCTACAAACTTAATTCTTTTATCTTTATTAAATTCTGTTGTTTTAAGCAATTTCTTATAGAATTTATTTTCTTCAACATTACATACAATAACTAAATCTTTCTTTGTATCAGTTTTCATAAATTCTTTTATAATAAGTTCATAATTATTTTCAGGAACAAATCTACCAACTATTAAATAATATTCATGAAGTTTTATACCATGTTTTTCCATATAAACTTTAGTTTTTTTATCTATATCTTTTACATCATTAATATATGAACCATATGCAATAAATGTTGTAGGTGTACCATATTTTTTATATTTTTCTTGAACATATTTTTCTATGTTCTTTGAATCACATACAACATAATCAGATGCTTTTATCATTGTTCTTTCAGATATTTTAAAGCATTGTTTAATCCACCATGCCCATTTATCTCTTTTCCATTCTAATCCATCTGGATTAATAACTATTTTTACACCCATTTTAGTTAATTTTTTATGTATTAAAGTAAACAATGGTCCAACCTTACAACCAACTACATACATGACAACATTTTCTAATTTTTCTTTTTTAATAAACTTTTTAAAATACAATACTGCCTTAAATGTAAACGTGAACATTGTGACAAAACCTTGTCTTGGAGTATATATTTGTGGACATATTACACCATTTCTTATTTCAGTTCCACTATTTTTTTTATTATGATTTAACTCTGGTACATAAAATGTAGTATTTTTATCGTTATAGTTATTTATCAAATTAGTAACAAATGTTTCCCAACCACCATACTCTTTTTCATATCCTCTTGCGCCTATTATAATAATGTTCTTTTTCACCTTTTACCTCCAAAATTTCTAAAAAAACATACTATATAAGATATTATTAAACTTATATAATATACAAACCTTAATAATATCATACCAAAAATATTTAATTTATTATACTCTTTTTGATAATATTTTTGACTTTGTTTTAAAATTTTATACTTTTTTATTGAATTGAAACTTTTATTAACACTTATTGATAAATTATGAATAATATTAACTCTTTTATCTACATAAGTATTCATATTATTATCTTTTAATTTTTTTCCAATAATATTTTCTTCATAATATAAAAATGTATTTTCATCAAAATAACCTATTTTTTCAAAAGATTCTTTTCTAATCATAAAGAAACAGCCAGATACAACATCTACTTTTGTTAAATCATCTTTATAATAATCATCTTTATACTTCAAATTATTCTCACCTATTTTATGAAAAAAATTCATATTACATAAAAGTTCATCTATATATCTTGGAAGCTTCCATCCCCTTGAAATTTTACCTCTTTCATCAATATATGGAGAAATAATATCTATATTTTTATTATTTTTTAAATCGTCCTTTAAAATTTTTATATCACTATCTTTTAAAATAATATCCGGATTAGAAATAATTATATTATCTACTTTATAGTTATCAACTAAATATTTTATACCTACGTTATTACCACTTGCATATCCCTTATTTTCATTTGATGATATTACCTTAATTTTTTCATTTTCAATTTTTTTTAGTCTTTCATAAGAATTATCTAATGACATATTATCTACTACTACAATTATATCAATTTCTTTAAAATTTTTTATTCTATTTAACATATCATAAGTAGTTTCATAATCATTATAATTTAATATTATTATTCCTGTCTTCATTCGTTACCTCTTATTTAAATACATCTAATATTAAGTGCGCTGTATTTTTAAAATCATATTTAATCGCAGTTTGTCTTGCCTTTTTTATTATTTTCTTATATTGTTCTTGATTTAAATTTTCATATTCTAATATTTTATTTTTTAAATCTATGTCATCTTTCGGTTCAAAGAATAAACCATTTTTTTTATTTATTACATAATCTGTTGGACCATAATTTTTACTTGCTATCAAAAATGTTTCACATGCCATTGCTTCAAGACCAACAAGTCCTAGACTTTCACTCTCTCTATATGTTGGAAATATAAATAAATCTAAGCTATTATATATATCAACAAGTTCATCTTGTGAAACCATATTTCTAATTTCAAGATATTTTAATATATCTAGTTCTTTTATTAATTTATACATTTTATCTTCTTCAGAACCAGTTCCTATTATTAAGAATTTCTTATTTCCTATTTTTCCTTCTTCTTCAAGATTTTTTATAGCTTTTAAAAATACATCATAACCTTTATTCTTTTCTATTCTACTTATATACCCTATATAACTATATTCTTCTTTTAAATTACTAACTTTCTTTGATTCATTTTTATCTTTTTTTCTAAACTTTTCAGTATCTACTCCACCTGATGGATATACTGTAATTACATTTTCAGAAACACCATATTTATCAATCATAACTTTTTTATAATAATTTGATGGCACTACAACATTATCAGCAAACTTCAAAAACTTTTTAGATTTTTTTTCATTCTTTTTTTCAAAATCAAAATCTGCAACTACGTCATTACCATGAGCATTTAAAACAAGTTTTGTATTTTTACTAGTTACTTTTGGAATAATTGCTCCAAAAGATGAATGTGATATATAATGAACATATATATAATCATAATTATTTACTATACCTTTTATTGTAGTTTTGATATAAAACATTATATAACTAAATAATTTATTTAAAAATTTTGTTTCTTTATATTTAACCACCTTATCTACTATAAAACCATTTTCTTCTAGTAAAATTTTTGTATTTCTAACAAATGAACCATAAAATTTATATTTTTCACTAGGATACATATTTGATACTAATAAAATTTTCTTTTTATTATCTTCTTTTTTATTTTTATTTAAAATATATAAAAGTCCTATATAAATTGTGACCATAGGTTCAGTTAATATGTGTCCTGAAAATAATGATGCGATCAAAATAAGAATTAAACTAAGTTTATAATATCCTTTTAATTTAACTTTATTTATAGAAACAATAAGAATTAATAAATATATAAATGTTCCAAATATTCCTATACTATAAAATATATCAAAAATATCTATTTCAATATCTTTTATATTCATAATTTTGGTATTGCCTATTCCATATATATATGATTTTAAATCACCTTTTTTATACTCAGAGTTAATTTTATTTAAATATGTTAATCTTTTACTAAATATTATATTGTCTATTGATTCATAGGTAAATAAATCATCTAATTTTTCTATTTTATAATAATTTAGTGAAACATTTAAATTTTTAGTAACAGAAAGCCTTGGTGTAACTAAAACTAAAATAGATATGCATAATATAAAAATACTTACAAATATCAACTTCATTTTAGTACTTAACAATATAAAATTATTTTTAATGTACTTTATTATAAAATATAAAACAATAACAATAAAGCCTAAGAATAAAGTTTTAGTTCCTATTAACATAATAGAAAATAATGTTTCTAATAGTACAAATACTTTTAAAATATAATTTTTAGAATTATATATATAATTTACTGCTACTGGCATTAGAGATAATATTACTGCACTTATTTCATTACCGCTATAAAACAATCCTAAATATCCCTTTTTATTTACGTAAACATCTGATATGTTGTATCCAACATTAAATAAGTAAGGAATTAATATTAAATTTAAATATATTAAATAAATACCTAATATAAATTTATCGTTAATTTTTTCATTTTCATAATTATTAAAGAAACAAATTATAAATGGTAAATAAAATATTTTAATAATATTTATTATTTCTGAAAATATGTTAATCTTACTATCTGACAAATAATATATCATTGCTAGAAATACATATAATAAAAATAATAATATACTTTTTCTAGAATAATTATTTTTGTACAAATAAATAATTATAAATAGAAAAAATAATCCCCTTATTATTGTACCTATAGAAAATAAACCAATATTATTTCTAACTTGAAATGATGTTAATACATCTATTAATGGTTCAATAAGTAAAAAAATTATTATAAATTTATTGAACTTTTCTTTATCCACTACAATCACCTATTTTTATTATAACAAAAAAAAGATTTTTTTAATACCTTTTTATATATAAATATAACTTGAATTTATACTAATTCATATGTTTTTAAATTATCTAATTTTTACACTATCAGTCATGTCATCTTTATTTTGTATAATATAATTTTTATAATAATCATATAAAATGTCTATTTGTAATTTTAAATTAGGAAAAGTGTTACAAATACTTATATATGAACAATCAATATACTGTTCATGATCTAAATCATATAACTGTCTTTGTATTCTATTACTAAATATATCTATTAAATCTTGTGGTTCATAATGATAATCATAATTAAAATCATGCGCTAATTCATTTATTTTTTCTAATAAATTTGGATGTAAACAAACTAATCTGTCAAATTCATTTTTTGTAAATTCCTTATGTAATTTGTCCTTACAATATCTCCATTTATCTAAAATATCTGATCCATCTTGTTTAAAGGAAAATGGTTTATTAGGATATCTATATATCTTTACTAACCCATTTGTTTCAGCAATTTTTAATCCTTCATAAACATTTTCACAATATTCTTCATCTATTACATCAACACTAGTTTCTGAAACTACTTCTTCAAATCCTGTATTAATGTCTTTGAAAGTTTCACCAGAAAGTAAATAAATAGATGAACTATTTGAAAACATTTTTTCAAAAGCTCCTGGTATATTTTCAACTAATTCCCAAGGACCATTTTTATCAGTATCAAAGTGACCAATATCGTATGTTAAATCATCACCACATCTACCACTAAAAACTAATGCTAATGCCTTTTCAGGTGTAGCATATACGTATACTCCATGCGTAGATTTTCTTGGTTCCAATCTCTTTATTCCATGTTCTTTACTTCCATGGTATACAAATTTCATATCATCACTTCCTATATTTATTATATCATACAAAAAATATTATTACATAATTATTTTAAATTAAAAGGTTATATGAAAAATTACTCTTCTATTTGTATTTTTATATTTTCTTTTTCTAATTCTTTTAAACTTTTAGAAGGTGTGGGCAAATCCTCTGGCATCGTTCCACCTAATTTCTTAATTGTTTTTCTAATTTCTTTACCAACAGCATAATGAGTCTCATTTGCTGATCTTTCTATTTTAATATTTTCATTTTTAAGTTTTTGTTCTGTTTGAGAAATTCTAAATAAATTGGCAATTAATTCATCACTTCCCATATTATCTAAAATATCTTCCCTATATCTAAGTTTCTTTCTTTTGGCAATATCATTAGCAGTTTCACCATTATATAAACCTTTATACCCACTATTATGAAACCTATCAAAATTTTTTACTCCTGCATTTTTAGCTGCAACATTCAAAGAATGATTACCCTTTTTTGTTAAATTTCTTTGATAAAATCTTTTTTCATCTTCTGTAAGTTCACTGTATTCCTTTTCACTTAGTTCTTGTTTTCTTGTTTGAACTGCAAAATACGTTTGTCCAAGAGCTACAGCTTTCTTTCTTGAATCACAATTTTGTACTATTAAATAACAAGCATATCTTGACAATTTATAATCTTTTATTTTAACGTTGGCACCATTATTTCTTTTTGACAACTTCCCAACCTCGGGAAAATGTTCAATAACTTTATATCCACTTTTTTCACAAGATATTTTAGCATTATCTATTGCATTAGAAAATCTTTCCCATTTACTATATTCTAACAATGGCATAAGTTCACGTGCCAACCAATATTCATTTTTATTTTCATCTATATGTTTTATATCTTCAAATAATTTTTCCGTATATTCTTTTATTTCGTTCATTTTATCATTCTCCTCTATATTCATACCCGTTATATCACGCTAATACATATTCTCTAACAGCAATTCTTTCATCTGAACAATATTCTATAACAAATTTATTCTCCTTTTTACAAATTAATATTCCAATGGTATTATTGTTACTTATTTCTTTTACGTTCTTGTCTATATAATTCATATATTTTTGAACTTGTGATATATATTCTACTTTAAATTCAGTTACCTTCAATTCAACAACTACATAACAGTTATATTTTATATTAAATAACAACAAATCAATATAATGATTTCTATCACCTATCTTAAGCTTATATTCACCACCTATGAAACTAAATGAATTACCAAGTTCTTTCATAAATGATTCAATATCTTCTAAAATCAAATTATGTAATGCTTTTTCAGTAGCTATTTCTATATTGTTCTTATTCCTAATTAATATAGGATTAGGTACTAAATCTTTTATTTCAATCTCATTATTAAGTATTAGCTTATTTTTAGTTTCAATGGGTAATCTTTCATATTCTTTATTTTTAATTTTTTCCCTTAATTCTCTTTTTGATAAATTTCTTTCAAAAGTAATGTTAACATAATATAACAATTCATTTTCATCTTTAATAGATAATAATTCAGAATAATGACTCCAAGATAATTTGGTCGCCAGTGGCGACCATTTTTCATCTTTAAACATTCTATAATATTGTCTAATACGTCTTAATGTTCTTTCATTATATTTTTTTCCAAACTCAACAACCAATCTATTTGAATAATCATTTAAGATATTATCTCCATATTTACTACCTGCTTCATCTAATAACTTTCCAATTTCAAAATACGTAATAACCCTATGTCTTTCTTTTGAATAATCTCTTACTTTCGAATATACTTCATTATCTATTATTTTATTTTTTATTTCATTATAATAATTCATATCTACTCCTCTCTACGGACTACATGTTTTTATTTTTAATCTATTATTCTCAATTTTAAACATAATACTCCCATCTTGATCTGTTCTATATATCTTAGAATTATCTAAATTATTTAACACTTCTTTATTTGGATGACCATAACGATTATTCTTTCCAACACTAATTACTGAATATTTAGATTTTATTTCGTTAATAAATTCTTTACTACTACTTGTTTTAGAACCATGATGTCCTACTTTCAATACATCAATATTTTCTAAATTATACTTATCTAAAATATCTTTTTCTTTATCTACTCCAGCATCTCCCATAAATAAAAATTTATAATTGTTTAGTTTTATATATATAACATTTGAATTATCATTTTCATTATCATATTCTTTTGTATTTAAAAACTCTAGTTTATACTCATCTATATTTAATTCCTTAATACATGAATAATATTTTATTTTCTTTTTATCTAATATTTTAATAAGTTCATTTTCTAAATCATTATATGAACCACAATTAAATATAACATTTTCTATCTTTATATTATTAACAACATTGATGGTATCTCCCATATGATCAAAATCACCATGTGATGTTATAATATAATTTATTTTTTTTACACCTAATGATTTAAAAAGTGGTAATAAAATATTATTTGATATAACATAATTGTTTTTATTATTAAAACTATATTTACCACCTGTATCTATAAGTACATTCTTATTATGAATTCTTAAAAGAATAGAATCACCTTGTCCAACATCAATAAAATATACTTCTGGATTTAATTTATAACTATTAAAATTATAAAATATAATTAGTAACAATATAAAAATAAAAATTTTCTTTTTAGTCTTAAATTTTAATAAATTATATAATAAGTAATAGTAAATAATAATAAAAATAATTGGTATTTTAGAAAAGTATAAAACTAAATTAATATTTGATAGAATTTCTGTTAAAGACTCTAAAATATTAATAAACAAAAAATACACTGAATCAAGTGATGGAAATAAAAATGTTAGTAATCCTAATGGAAATACAATAATTGATATATAAGGAACATATATTAAGTTAAATAAAATACTCAAAATATTCACTTGATAAAAATTATTTATAACTATTGGTAATGATGCAAAAAAAGATATTATAGAAACAATAATTAATTTATTTATATATTTTTTGTTATCATTAATTAAATTACTAAATAATATTAAGAAAAAACTTATTATAAAAGTAAATTTGAAAGCTAAATCATATATATAAAATGGATTTATAAATAACAATATAGAAAAAATTAAAATCAAGATATTTACTTTTTTTATATTTATTTTTTCATTAAATGAACAAAGTATAAATAAAAGACTAGATCTTATAATAGATGGTGTGAAACCTGTTAAAAATAAATATAATATTAAAAATATATTTATCATAAAATTCTTCAATTTTGACTTTTTTAATATTATAAGAAAAAAAACTGTAAGAATGGAAACATGCATTCCTGAAATAGCAAATAAATGACTTACTCCTAAATTTTGATAATTTTTAATATTGTTATAATCTATATCATTTTTATTTCCTAATACAAAAGCATTTATATAATCTTTTGTTTTTATACATTTATTTATTCTAGAAATAATATTATTTTTTATAATGTATATAATATTTGTATTATTTTTAATCTTTACTATTTTATTACATTCCATTATGTAAAATATCTTTTTACTATATAAGTACTTTTTGTAATTAAACATATTAAAATTAGTATTATTTTTTAATGTAATAGAAGTCCCATAGACAGTTACATAATCTCCATATTTTAAATCATTAATTTTCTCATTTTTTTTAAAATAATAATTAACTAATATTTTTTCTTTTGCCTTTATTACTAAAGAAATTTTTTCATCATTAATTTTCTTATCAATTATATATCCTGTAACTTTATTTGTATTAACTAAATATATTGAATTTGGTTTTATAAAACTTATATACAAAAATACATACAATAACGAAAAAAATAGTATTAAATAATAGATATAATTATACTGTAATACTATCTTTAATTTTTTCAAATAGAGCATCACCTATTCCTGAAACATTTGTTACTTCATCTATAGTTTCAAAGTTACCATTTTCTTCTCTATATTTGATTATTTCTTTAGCCTTACTTTCTCCAATTCCACTTATAGACATTAATTCATCTAGTGTAGCTGTATTTATTGATACTTTTGAATTACTAGAAACTTCATTATTTTTACTGTTATTATTTATACATGAATCATTACTCTTATCAGGACATACCAATTTTTCACTCATCTTTTTGTTTATTTCTTCCATCTCTAAATTTTTATTTTTATATTCTTTTATTTCATCAAATGTATAAACAATTATTAACATTTCATCATGCAACTTTTTACTTAAATTAATTATACTCGTATCAGATTTTTCTGTAAGACCACCTGAAGCATTAATAGCATCAATTATTCTTTTACCTTCCTCTATCTTATAGACACCAGGATTTTTAACAGCACCTTTTATATCTACGTAATAGTAATTAATTTTTTCTTCTTTTACTTCTTTATTTTTCTTTTCTATAGTTTCTTTTACCACAGTTTTAGATTTTACCTTAACTTTTTCTTTTTGTTTGTTGTTATAAAAATTAATAAAAAATAATGATAATATAAATAATAACATTACAACTACTACAATTATTTTTTTATAATTTTCTTTTATTTTATTTTTCATAAAAATCCTCCTTCACTTATTATATACGCGATTTATACCCTAAAACCCCCTAAAAACCTAAAAAAAAATACTTAAGTTTCCTTAAATATTCTATAATTTCATATTTTTTATTTCTTCTTGTCCTATAACATCTTCTATATCTTTTAAATGACCTGTTCTTTTATTTTTTAATTTATAAAATTGAAATATACCGTATCCTGGATATTCATTACCTTCCACTATTACAGGACCATTTTTAGAAAACGCTACATCCCATCCAACATATCTTACTTCTTGAACTTCTAAAGCTGCTTTTTTACACATTTCAAAAGCTTCTTTTACATCTTTAACTTTTACTTCACTAAACTTTTTACCTGTAAGTGGATGTTTATCATATACATTTCCATAATCATCTATTACATTACTATCAATAATTCCTTCTTCATTAAAACTAAAATATATGTCATTTGTACATCCAATAACACTCGCATCATCTTGATTAACTCTTAATGCATTATTTATAACATATGACTTTCCATCCTTTACAAGAGTAACTATTCTATATGAATTAACAACATTAGGATTTATTTCATTTAATTCATCGCTTTGAACAATTTCATCTTCTACTAAATACTGTTTATTTTTTATTAAATCATTATAAGTAACTTTAAAATTTTTTATTTTTTTTGTTTCAATTTTACTTATTCCATGCCCACATTCACCAACTGGATCTTTGGCAAATACCACTTTATGACTTTCCATAAATTTTTTAAATTCATCATAAGAACATATTTTTAAATTAATAAAATCTCTTTTTATATATTCTTTAAAGTATTTATTAAAAATTAATTTATCATGAAATATAGATACATAATCATAATTATTTAAATAATGAATTACTTTATAAAATGACTTTGCACCTACAAATGTATCTTTTTCTTTTTTTGTAAGATTTATATAATCACCTCTAAAATAATCTGTATACCCTATTCCTCTTGATAAGAAATTCATTATCATATCTAATTTTATATAAAATTTAGATTTTCCTGTATTTTTATGAATAATATCTACAATTACATCCATTTTTTTATAATTTAAACCTTTAACTTTTTTTAACATTCTTTTTGTTGAATATTTCATGTATATCATCACCCTAAAATAAATATAACATTTTATTTTATTTATGTCCACATTTGGGAAAAAAATCTTAAAATTTTATATTTTTTGTTGTATAATGTATTTATGTGGTAATTATAATAATATGATTATTATTTTGGAGGTAAATATGAAGTTTAGTATGAATGAAGGAAAAAAGGTTGAAATAAAGGTAAATGGAATTACTTATAAAAGACACGCAATTAAAACTAGATTTGTAAAAAGAGGAGAATCATATATTGATTTATTCAAAGAATATGTTTCACCTATTTATGAAGAAGGAGACATTGTTTCAAGTAGTGAAAAAATAATTGCATTATGTCAAAACAGAGTTGTTGAAAGAAAAGACATAAAGATTGGATTCTGGGCAAAATTTTTATCAAAATTCGCATCTCATCCATCTACTGGTGTTGGTGTTGGAGAAACAATAAAAATGCAATACGCAATTGATACTGTTGGCCTTTTAAAAGTATTATGGGCAAGTATAGCTAGCGCCATTACAAAATTATTTGGAAAAAAAGGTGTATTTTATAAAATAGTTGGACAAGATGTTAGCGGACTTGATGGATTTTATGATCATGTATGGAATGAATATGGTGATATTGGAATAAGACTTCCTGAAAATCCAGAAGGTGTTTGTAACGAGATAAAAGAAAAACTTGGAATATCATGTATGATAATTGACGCAAATGACTTAGGACAAGAAATATTAGGTTATTCTAGTGATATAAAATTATCACCTGAAGAATTAAAAGAATTAATAAAAGATAATCCATCCGGACAAGGTAAAGAACTTACTCCTCTTATATTAATTAGAAAAGTTGATGAAAAGAAAAAAGCAACTAATAAGAAAAACAGTTCAAAAAAAACTACTACTAAAAAAAGTACTCAAAAGAAAAAAACTGAATCAAAGAAAACAACTACTAAAAAAACAACTAAAAAAAGTGAAAAATAGGATTTTTAAAAATCCTATTTTATTTTTTGCTCAACTACATTTATGTTTTTATAATTTTCAGTCTTTTGATTAATAATTTTATTTGATACTAAGAATATTAAAAATAATGATAAAATTATAATTAAGAAATTAACAATAAATATTACTGGGTTAAATTTCTTCTTTTTAATTCTTTTAGTACCATCTACTTTTCCTTTTAATGATTCATCTAATAATATTCCACAATGTACACAAATTACAGCCTCATCTACTATAAAATTACCACATTTTGGACATTTTTTAAATCCAGATATCTTTACTTTAGAACTATCAACTTTAATTACAGTTTGTTTTTTTACTTCTGGCATAACAACAACATTATCAAGTGATAAAACTTCTATTTCTTCATCTTCATCAGTTAAGATTTCTATCATTTTTTCATCATTTTTATCAATAAATCTAGCTTTTAATATTTTATTACTATTAATATCTTCTTTTATTTTGTCATTAACAGGTATGTCTTCTCTTATAATATAATCATCTTTATCATTCTTTTCTTCTATAGAAACACTTTCTTTTGTATCTGCTTCCTTTTCATCTTCTTCTTTTTTAGTCCATGGATGATTTTCTTCATAATAAATTTTTTCATCATTAAATATTAATTTAGATATTTTATTTACTAAAAGTATTAATAACGCTACAAATAAAGAAAATAACCCTATTCTTAAATATCTATCCATAATTGCATTAACTTGTGATGTTACTGGTGTATTTGCAAATAAATTAATTTCAAACAAATATCTAAAATATAATACAAATGCACCTGTTGATACTGCAAATGGTATCCATATAAAATAATTTAATACTTTCTTAAATTTCATAAAAACACCCCTTTTTTATAAAACGTGCTATATAATAACATAAAAGATTAAAAATTGCAAATTTTTAAAGAAAAATTAAAAAACTTATAACATTATTACTTAAATAAATATAAATCACACTTTTGTAGCTTTTTTTAAGACAATTTATCACACTTTTGTAAAAAAATAGTCATTTTTTAATGACTATTTTAAAATACATTTATATTTATTCTTACTTTTTTATTATCTTTTAAGTAAGAACTTGCTTGAACAACAGTTCTTATAGCATTAGCAATTCTTCCTTCTTTTCCTATTACACTTCCAGCTTCATCATCAGGAACCATAACTTCAATAGTTACTAAATCTTCCTCTTCAAAAACTTTAGCAGATATACTATCAGGATCTTTTACTAATGATTTTACAATTGTTTCAGTTAATTCTAATAAAGACATTATTAGTTACCTCTTTTTTCATTATGAAATTTTGTCATAATACCAGCTTTTGATAATACATTTTTTGCAGTATCAGTAGGAATAGCTCCATTATTTAACCATTTCATTGCTATTTCTTCTTTTATATTGATTTCTCCATTTAATGGATTATATGTTCCAATATTTTCTATAAATCTTCCATCTCTTGGACTTCTTGAATCAGCAGCTACAACTCTATAAAAAGGTTTCTTTTTAGCTCCCATTCTTTTTAATCTAATCTTTACAGCCATGTTATTTCCTCCTTTTTGTACAACACTATAATACTATAAAAAAACAGTAGTGTCAACTGTTTTTTGTTGACACTACTCTAAAAAGTCTTCATTTACACTTTCATCTATTTCTTTTTCTACATCTTTAGTTACAACATCATCAAAAACTTCCCATTTATCTTCATCTTCTTCTACCATTATTTTTACTTTTGTATCTCCAACAACTTCAATACCAAGTTCCTTTTCAATTTCAAAATTTATTGTATTTCCATCTATAGTAGCATTACCACAACTAGGTTGTTTTAGTGCTCTTACAATTATTTCTGTATCATTAAAATCAATATCTAATTTAGATTTAACAGCTATTTCTTCACTATATTTTATTGTTTCATTAATTACATTTGTTTTTGTATCATTATCAGTTGAATACCAAATATTTATATCAAATGATCCATCAACAATAACGTTATCATTTCTTTCATAACCATTAAACTTATGATTAATTATCCAACATCCTAATATAGTACTAGGTGTTACCTCAGTATTTACAGAATACTTATTTTTAAAATATTTTTTACCTTTACCAACTACTGCCTTGGTTACTATCTCTTTATACATAGACATTTTCATCACTCCTCTACTTTAATGTATGCATTAAAATAAAAAAAGTGCCCAAAATGTTTATTTTTTTTATTTCATTTTGAACTTTTTTAACTTTTTAATTTAAGTATTTATATTTACTTAAAATACTTTTTATTAAAATGATGCTTCATAATAATACCAATTATCTCTTATTTTAATTGTTATTCCATGATTGTCTCCATCTTCTTTCCATTCCCATTTATTTTTTTCTATTTCTTTCAAATCAAACTTTTCATTTTGAAAGGCAGCTGGAATATCATTTTTTGAATAATAAAATCCTATATATGTTGATGAAGGAACCATACCAGATCCACCCATTGAAAATTCAACTATTGTATTATCTTCTTTATAAACTGATATTCTTTTAATTTCTTTTTTATATTCTATTTTATTACCGTTAATAGATTCTTTAGCAATTTTATATAGATCATTATAATTTTCATTTACATATTTAGATATAGTTTTATAATCATTATATTTATTAAAATTACATCCAGATACAATAAACAAAACTAGTATACATATAAATAAACTTTTCAACTTCATTAATTTCACCACATTCATTTTTTATATTTTTATAATTATAACATTCTTATTTTATATCTGGTATATTTATTTTTAAAGTATTATCTATATCATTATTCTCTATTAAAACATTATATTGATATTTTTGATTTTTATCTTTTATATTTTTTAATTGATATTCTAAAGCATAAATAATTCCATTTTTCTTATCTATATATAAATATAATTTTGTACTTTTATTTGAATTATTTTTACTCATTATAGATGATGAATATAAAAAGTTATATGCTTCATATTCTTTTAATTTAACACTATATTTATATAATTTTTTATTATTCACTTTAACTTTACCAACATAATTATAACTTTTTATATTTTTAACTAATTTTGTATAATCAATATTAAATTTTAATTTTGAATTTAAATCATTAATACTAATTTTATTCCAATTATTATCTAGTTTATAATAAAAATTATAATGATCAATATCTTTTTCTATATAATTTATACTGCTATTAAGTAATTTATTATTTGAATATTGTTTTATATTTAATTTATATTTATCATTAGATTTTAATGATTTATAACTTATCTTACTAGTTTGATTTTCTTTTGTTTTTATTTCAATTTCTACTTTATTTTCATAATTTTTATTTTTTAAAATATCACTTGTATTATATATACTAGTTAATATTACTTTTTTACTATCTGCTTTAATCAAGAAAATACCTGATAAAATTAATATAATAAATATAGTTGTAACTCCTATTGATAGCCAAATTTGATTTTTAATATTTTTATTTTTCATACAAAAAGAAAGTTAAATTGTCATTAACTCCTCTTCTTTTTCTTTTAATTTTTCATCAACTATTTTATTATATTTATTAATTAATTCTTGAACATCAGATATAGCAATTTTTTCTTCGTCTTCATTCATTTCTAATCTTTTTAACGAATTATTAGCATCTTGTCTAATATTTCTAAGTGCAATTTTCCCTTCTTCAGCCATTTTTTTAACTTGTTTTACTAATTCTTTTCTTCTATCTTCTGTTAATTCAGGAATAGTAATAAATATTAACTCTCCTGTATTATTTGGAGTAAGACCTAAGTCAACCTCATATATTGCTTTTTCAATATCTTGTAAACAAGTTTTATCAAATGCTTTTATTTGAAGTTTTCTAGCTTCTGGAACTGAAATATTTGCTAATTGATTAAGTGGTGTTGGAGCACCATAATATTCAACTTTTACACCATCTAAAATAGCAGGATTTGCTCTTCCAGCACGTACTTTTGTAAATCTATTTTCTAAATTTTCTATTGCTTTTTCCATATTTTCTTCTGTTTCTAATAAAATTTCATCCATCTTAAATTCCTCTTTTCTATAGTAATTTTACTATATTAATTAACTTTATTCAATATATTTTTAAATAATTAATTAAAAAGAAAAAAGTAATAACTTTTACTTTTTTTCTAAAATTACAGAATCATTAAAATATTTTGATGATGTATATGTTGAATCAAGTCCATTATAAACTTTTGTCGTTAATGTTTTTTTATTATTTGAAATTTTAAAACTATCACTTAAACTATAATTTGATGAACTATTAATATCTTCATAATTATTATCTAAATCAACTGTTGTTTTTCTATTAATAGTTAAAATATCATCTTTTATTTCATATGTTCCATAACAATTTTCATCAATTGCTTGTTCACCTGCTTTTGTTTTTACATGAAATATATTTCCTTTATATAAATCTAATTCAATTACATAGTTTGTATCAAAATTTCCCTCGATATCAGTTGCAGTAATATTTTTAGTAAAAACATATTTTGCTTTTATATCTGATTCTTTTAGATTTTTTATAGTTGATATGCTGTATGTATTAGAATTATTATTAGTATTAACTATAACATATGAAACTACACAAATAATAGCGATAAATGCTAAAACTCCTAGATACATTTTTTTATTTTTCATATTTACACCCTCTTCTATTTTAATAGTAACATAAAAAGAGTAAAAAAGTTTACTTATCAAGTAAACTTTTACACTATTTTAACATCCATTTTTATCAGTACACTGACCTTCATATACCTTTTTTATTTTTTTAGTTAATACTTTTTTCAATTCTTTCTTTTGTTTTTCAGTTAAATCTTCTAAATATTTTACTGTTTTACCATTCTTATCAATCTTTTCTTTTAATACATGACCTTCATATGTACCTTTATGATAATCAACTAACTTTCCATTTTTTACAAATAATACAAGTGGTACTCTAATAATATCAAACTCATTTTCATCATTATGCATTTCTACTATATCTCCACCAAGAATTTTAACAAGTTCATTATATTCTTTTTTATGCTTTGGATTATCATTCTTATCAGGTCTCATATAATAAAAATCATCTATATAATATACTGTATTTACATTATTTTCTTTTGCTGCTTCATTTAATACTGGAACTAAATTTTGACACCATGGACAATCTTTGTATCCAAGATATATTATACCAGTTCTATTTTTTACTAAATCAATAGCATCTTTTGCATTTATTTTTTCAAACACATTTTTTTCATCAACTTTATACATCTTTGAAAAATTTACTTTTTCACTATTCTTATTTTCTTTTGACTTATTTGTAATCATTAATCCTATTACTATAAATAAAATTATAAAAAATAATATTATAAATTTAAAATATTTTTTCATACTAACACTTCCTATAAATATTTTATCAAAAAATAAAAAAAAATAAAAGAGGATTAAATCCTCTTTATGTAAATTAACCTTTAATTTGATTCATTACTTCTTCAACGAAGTTTTCTTCTTTCTTTTCCATACCTTCACCAACTTCATATCTAATCATAGAGATAATTTCTCCACCATTATTTTCAACGAATTTAGCTACTGTTTCTCCATTTTCTGCTTTAACGAATACTTGGTTTTCTAAGCAAACTTCACTATAATATGCTTCTACTTTACCAGGCATAATTCTTTCTTCAATTATTTTTTCAGGTTTTCCTTCATTTAATAATTGTTCTTTAATTATTTTCATTTCTTCTTCTAAAGCTTCTGTTGGAACATCACTTGATTTAACGTATTGAGGTCTCATAGCTGCTGAATGCATTGCTACATCTTTTGCTACTTCTTGATTTGCTCCTTCAATAACTGTTAATACAGCAATTTTTCCACCCATATGGATATAATCACCAAAGTTTTGTGAATCTGTTTTAGTTAATTTAGTAAATCTTCTAAGACTAATTTTTTCTCCCATAGTTGCTGTTACATTAATGATTGTATCGTTTAATGTACCATCTTCTGTAGGTAATGATAATGCTTCTTCTAATGTAGTTGCATTACCATTAATTAAAGTTTTTCCAATTACATCTACTAAAGCTTTAAATTTTTCATTTGCTGAAACAAAATCTGTTTCACAATTTACTTCATAAATTACAGCATTATTTCCATCAACAATAATATTTGATAAACCTTCTACTGCAACTCTATCAGCTTTCTTAGCTGCTTTACTTATACCTTTTTCACGAAGATATTTGATTGCTTCATCAATATCTCCATTTGTTGCTTCTAATGCTTTTTTACAATCCATAAGACCAGCATTAGACATATCTTTTAATTGTTTAATTAATTTTGCATCCATAAATATATTCTCCTTTTAGATTCTTATTTATTTAAAGCTTCTAAAAGCTCACTTTTTTTCATTTTACTATAACCTTCAATTGACTTTTGTTTAGCCATTTCTTTAAGTTCAACAACTGTTTTCTTTGATAAATCTTCTTTATCATCGGCTTTGACATTTGAAACAGTTTCAGACTTTTTAGGTTCTTCTTTTTTAACTTTTTCTTCTTTTACTTCTTTAGTTTCTTTCTTTTCTTCTTCTTTTTTAGATTCTTTTTTAACAGTTTTTACTTTATCTTCTTCAGTAACAAAATCTACTAATTCTCTACCTTGCGCTTCATTTATTGCATTTGCAAGTACTCCTAAAATAACTTTAACAGCTCTAACTGCATCATCATTACCAGGAATTACATAATCAACTAAATCTGGATCACAGTTTGTATCAATAATACCAAATACTGGTATACCAAGTTTATGTGCTTCTCTAATTGCATTATATTCCTTTTTAGGATCAACAATAATCATAGCATCTGGTAATTTTTTCATATTTCTTATACCACATAAATTAGCATTTAATTTATCATATTCTTTTTTGATTTTAATTACTTCTTTTTTAGGTAATACATCAAATGTACCATTTGCTTCCATTTTTTCGATTTGTTCTAAACGATTAATTCTTCTTTTTATTGTTCTAAAATTAGTTAATGTTCCACCTAACCATCTTTCAGTTACATAGAAACTTTCTGATCTTGTTGCTTCTTCTACTGAAGCTTCTTGTGCTTGTTTTTTTGTACCAACAAAAATAACTTTACCACCATTTTCTGCGATTTCTTTTAAAGCTGCATATGCTTCTTCAATTTTTTTAACTGTTTTTTGTAAATCTATGATATAAATATCATCTCTTGAAGTAAAAATATATTCCTTCATTTTTGGGTTCCATCTTTTAGTCTGATGACCAAAGTGAACACCAGCTTCTAATAAATAGCTCATTGAAACTACTGCCATTTTCTTCTCCTCCTTTTGTTTTTCTTCCAAATATCTCTTTTTTACTCCCCACCCTAATATAGGCACTTGGTTTGTAAATCAATATTTGTGTTTTTTCAAAGCCAAAATTATTATAACATACCATAAATAAAGTGTAAACATTATTTTTTAAATAAAATAAGCAAAAAATATATAAATTTAATATATTTAAACAACACTTTCTATAATATTATAATATATTAGATTAAATTTTATAATTACTACTTTTTTCTTCTAAAATACTATCTAAATTTTCTTGTTCTTTATTAATTTCCTCTTTGTATCTTCTTTCAAATTCACTAGATAATACATTTCCCCATTTAATGTTTTTATCACTTTCATTATATAAAAAATCTGTATCAATTATTACATACTCACCTTTTTTTAATACATCATCTATATCCTTATCAAATCCTTTATTTTTATAATCAAGCGATACACCATTATAATGTACTATATTATCCTTAAGTAAAATTCCAATATTTTCAGGTTTTATATCTGCATAAATTATTCCTTCAGACCTTAATTTTTTATAAAAATTATATAATTGTTCCTTATTTAATTTTACATTTATATCTGCTTTTTCAGAGACTTCTAAAACCATATTGGAATTTGAAATATTACTTAAATCTCTTCTTATAATTGGATTTAATATATACTTACTATTTGGTATATTATGTGTTTGTCTTTTCTTACCTAATTTTAATACTTTACTTCCTATCTCAATTACCTCTGAAAAATTACCTGGCTGTAACCTTTTTATGTCTACTAATCTTATGTTTTCTTTATAGCCTAATTCATTTATTAACATTTTTAATATATCCAAAACTTTATCAAGTTCTACTTCATCTAATCTAAAAAATAGTACTTTTAAAAACTCATCTTCATTTTTTTGAAATAAATTATTTAATTTTTCCTTATTTTCATTATTCAGCAAATTATTTTCATTCAATATAAATAATTTTTTCATATTAAAATTATTTAAGAAATAATCAAAATTATCATTAATTTTTTTCATAAAATCAAATTCATATTCTAAATTTAATATATATTTTATTTCTAACTCATTTGATTCACTAAGAATATAAATAAAATTATTTTCAACAATATTTTTTAAATTTTCATCCTCTAACATTCTTTTAATAATCAAATCTAAATATCCCTTTGCTCTATGAGAAATAAATTCATGAAAATTTTTCTCTAACAAATTAGATATGTTATTGTTTTTAAAAATACTTTTTCTTTCAATTTCATACAAATAATCAATATCATTTTGACTAACCATATTATTACAATAATTAAATTTCATAATTTTATTAAATTTTCTTTGATTCATATTCAACCTCTTTACATATTTACATCTATATCAACTTTTATTTTGTTATTATTTTCTTCTAAATAATAAACACTATTAAGTAATTTTTTCATATATTCTTTATCTCTATATTTAATCATAATTTCAAAATAATATATGTTATTAACTTTTGATACGCTTCCAACAGATGGTCCTAAAATAATCATATAATCTTTTTTCTTACTTTTTAAATAATTACTTATTTTATTACTTTCATTTATTGTTTCTTTGAAGTCTTTACCACCAACTTTTATAAGTGATATAAAGAAATATGGTGGATAACTAAGTTTTTTTCTTATTTTTATTTCTTCATTATAAAAACTTTCATAATCATGATTTTTAGCATTTACTATACTATAATTATCAGGATTATATGTCTGAATTATTACTTTTCCAGGAGTCTTTGATCTACCTGCTCTTCCTGATACTTGGCTTATAAGTTGATAAGTTTTTTCATTTGCTCTAAAATCAGGTAAATTAAGAGTTGTATCAGCATTTATTACACCTACTAAAGTTACTAAAGGGAAATCTAATCCTTTTGAAACCATTTGAGTTCCTATTAATATATCTGCTTCATGATTTGAAAATGAATTTATTATTTTTTCATGAGATCCCTTTTTTGTTGTTGTATCAATATCCATTCTAATAGTTCTGACACCATTAAATATACTCTTTATCTCCTCTTCTACTTTTTCAGTACCAAGACCATATGATTTTATCTCATCACTACCACAATTTGGACAAATATCCTTTCTTTTATCTGCATATCCACAATAATGACATCTATTCATATCACTTGTTTTATGATAAGTTAATGTAATATCACAATTTGGACATTTAAATACTTCTCCACAACATTTACACATTAAATAACTAGAATAGCCTCTTTTATTTATAAATAAAATTATTTGTTCCTTTTTATTTAATCTATCTTCTATAGCAAGTAACAAATCATTTGAAAATATACTATTACCTTTTTTTATTTCTTTTTGCATATCAACAATAGTTACAAATGGCATTGACGCATTATTTGCTCTTTTATTTAATTTTACAAGTTCATAATAACCTTTTTTACTTCTTGCATATGTTTCTATTTTAGGTGTTGCACTTCCTAAAATCACTTTAGCATTATGATTTTTACCTCTTATAATTGCTACATCAATTGCATTATATCTTGGATTATGATCTTGTTTATATGTACTAGAGTGTTCTTCATCAATAACAATTAAACCTATATTTGTAAATGGCGCAAATATCGCACTTCTAGCCCCAATTACTATAGATACTTCTTTCCTTAATATCTTTCTATATTCATCATACTTTTCACCATTAGAAAGTCCACTATGTAATATTGCTATTTTATCTCCAAAATTTCTTTTAAATCTTGTTATAATTTGAGGTGTTAAACTTATTTCAGGTACAAGCATAATTACTTCTTTACCTTTTTTTATTTGTTCATTTATTAAATTAATATATATTTCTGTTTTACCAGATCCAGTAACACCATTAAGTAAAATAACATCTTTTTTACTATTTTTTATTTCATCTACACATCTTTTTTGTTCATCATTTAAGGTTTTAAATGCTTCTATTTCACATGAATTATCTAATCTATAATATTCTTTATACGTTACTTTAATAATATTTTTTTCTATTAATGATTTAATAATAGAGTTAGAGTATTTATTTTTTAATTCTTCTTTGTTTTTTATTAAATTATTTACTACTTCTACCTGTTTTTTTGCTTTTGAATTTATAATAAATTCTTTAGCAATTTTTTCATTTATTAAAGAAATATATGCATTTTTTTTAACATTAATATTAGTTTTTTGTGATGCCTTAAATGCTTTTGGAAGCATTGACTGATAAACGCTTATAAGGTTACATACATTTTCATTTGATATAATTTTTCCAAGAGATAATAACTCATCATTTAAAATACTTTCTTTATCAACTATATTTATTATATCTTTAAGTTCATAATCACTTTTATTTTTTATATCTGTTACAAATCCTTCTAAAACTTGTTTACCAAAGGGTACAGTTACTCTTATCCCTTTTTTTATAAATTTTTGCATTGAAAGAGGCACATTATAATCAAATGTCTTTTCTTTTTTATTTATATTAATTTCAACTAATACACTTATTATCATAAAATACCTCCTTTTATTTAATTTTAACATAAAAAAAGATAAACTTTAACGCTTATCTTTTATTTTACTAATATTCTTCTACTATTTCCTGTTGCTACCCAATCTCCACCTGGATCTTTACTAAACCATTTAGTTTCAGTATATGAACTTGTAGTTCTTGTCTTATATCTATATTGAGTTCTTTTTTCAATATTATAAGTATATTCACCAAGTTCAGATTTACTATTAACCCATTTACCTAAATCAGCATATGAAGTTTTAGTATTTGTTTTACTTTCACCAGTATAAGTATATCCTGCTGGTGGTGTTATTGATGTAGTCCATATAGTATCAGATATATATCTTTCAGGACTATTATATCTGTATTTATATTGTTTTCTTGTAACAATATTATTTGTATATTCACCTAATTTATTTCTATTTGTAACCCATTTACCAATTGAAGTATATCTTGTTACTGTAACTGTTGTTGATTGACCAGTATAAGTATATCCTGCTGGTGGTGTTACTGATTCTGTCCATGTAACATCTTCTATGATTTGTTCTGGATGATTTACTTTATATTTATATTCAGTTCTTATAACTGTATAACCATCTTTTACATATGGAGTAGCATTATCAACATATTTTTCATCTGTTTTTGTTGATGATGAAGTTGATTCAGAATATGTTCTATACAAATATTGGTATAAAGTTGATTTATTTTCTATAACTTGTTTTTTATAACGAGTATAATAATAAACTTTTACTTCTGATTGACCATTACAAGCTGATGTACATGATACATAAGCTGAATTATTAAATACATATTTATAATTACCATCACTTGAATAAGAACCTAATGGACTTCTTGATGCATATGAACTATCAACTAATACCCAATTAGTAGATGTAGAATTAACTACTGTTTTACTATTATAAGAATTTCCCCATTGTTTATTTGAAGTATTTGATGGTCTTGAACTACGCCATGTTGAATCTTTTTTCCAATCACTCCATGTACCTTTAGTAGTATCTGTTTTAACTGTTTTTCTAACTAAATAACGAGTTCCTGTTAAAACTGTTGTAGAATTAGTTGTTCTTTGTTGATTTGACCAATCAATAACTGTCCAATTATCTTTAATACCATATTTAATATGTTTATATTTATTAACTGTTTCTACAGTTTTCTTTTTACCAGTATATAATGTTCTTTCAGCATATAATTTTAAATTTTCATTAGTTTGTTTTACTTCTTCAGTCCAATTAGTATCATAAGACCATTTATCTTTATATTCATATTTAACATGTTTATATAAAGTAGTTCCTGAAGTTACTTTCTTTTGACCAGTATATTGTGTTCGAGTGTCTACTAATTTAGTATTACTATTTTCTTCTAATTTAGAATTTCTCCAATCGCCTAATGTCCATTTTTCACTACCATGTGTTCTTCTATACTCATATTCCATAGCGTATTTATTATTTGTTGGTACTGTTGTTTGTGGTACTTTAATTTTTACTTCACCTTTATCATCTGTTGCTACTTCTACTTGTTGAACACAAGAATTGTCTTTACAGAAGTTATAACATCCAATATGTTCTATAATATAATCTGTTTGACTACCACATGTTAAAGATACTTTTAGTATGTATTCTTCTCCATCTTTTGTAACAGATACATATGATGAATCCGTATCACAAGTATTACCATCTTTATCTACAAAAGGTAATATTAATTTTTTGTCTAACATTTCTTGTAATGTTAACTTTTCAATATCTCCATCTTCTTTTGGCATTCTATCTGTTGTATACCATTTTTCTGCAGCATTTTTCATTGCTTGAACATTATTATTAAATATTGCATCATAAAATGTTGTTAAATTTGGCATTGGGAATAAAAACATAAGTAAAAATATAAATAAAACTATTAATAATACTTTTACTATTAAATCCCTTATAAATGTTGATTTTCTGTTTTCTATTTCCATATAAAAAACCCCCTCTTTTTGAAATTACGTCGCATATAATAACACAACTCATACTATTTGTCAAATTTTGAAAATCTAATTGTATTATTTAAGTTCTACAATAGTTGCACCTGGATTATTCCAATATAAACTATAACTTAAAATATTTTTATTATTCTTTAAAAATTTATATACTTCTTCTTTTACTACACCTGTACCTTTTCCATGAATTATGACTATCTTTTTTCTTTTTAATTTTATACTGTCAGTAATAAATTCGTCCGTTTTTATTCTTGCAGATACTCTATCATAACCATGTAAATCTATACTTGGTAAAAAATCTATAAATGGATCTACATACTTTTTCATGTTTACACCTCTAATTTTAGAATATATATTATATCACTTATTAAAGAAAAAGTTACTTTATTTTATTTTTTTCATAATTCATTTTTTCTTCTAAATAACATTTTCCACATAATGGAATATATTTTATATTTAAAGAAGAACCATCAATAGAAACTGTTTCACCATCTAAAGTAAATTTATCATCTACAAATCTTGCATTAAACTTTGCCCTTTTACCACATCTACATATTGTTATTAACTCATTTAATTCATCAGAAAGTTCAAGCAACCTTTTACTTCCAGTAAATAAATTACTTTTAAAATCTGTTTTTAATCCATAACATATTACAGGAACATTAAATTCTTTAGTAACAAAATATAATTCATCAACTTCATTTTCACTTAAAAACTGTGCCTCATCTACTAATATACAGTCTACCTTTTTTAATTTATCATAATAATTTTCTAATGATTCATTCTTTTTAAGCAATAAATCTACTTTTCTTTTTAAACCTATTCTAGATGATAAACAATCATTTGCCTTTGTATCTATTTCTGATTTTATTACAAAAACATTTTTATTATTTGATTCATAATTATGTGCGACTTGCATTAATGCAGAACTTTTACCACAATTCATCGCACCATATCTAAAATATAATTTTGACATACTATCACCAAAAATATTATATCAAAAATAGAAAATGTACTTAATAAAAACACATTAATTTTACATTAATTTACTTTAAATTTCTCGGATGACATTTTCTATAAACTTCTCTTAAATGTTCATTACTTACGTGTGTATATATTTCAGTTGACGAAAGTGATGCATGACCTAATAATTCCTGAACGGCAAGTAAATCACATCCATTATCTAATAAATGTGTTGCGAATGTATGCCTAAAAACATGTGGTGTAATATTTAGTTTTATACTTGTTTTTTCTATTATTTTATCAATAATTTGTTCAATTCTTCTTGTTGTTAAATTTTCTTTATTTTTTCCAACAATTAAATAATCACTTTTTATATTTCCAAGTAAATTAACTCTTCCTTCATTAATATATTTTAAAATCATTTCATAAGCATAATCGCCAAACGACACAATTCTTTCTTTGCTACCTTTACCATATATTAAAATACTTTTATTATTTAAATTAATATCTTTTAATTTTATATTAACAAGTTCTGATACCCTTACACCAGATCCATATAATATTTCAAGTATAAGTCTTTCTCTTTGACCTGATGGTGTATTAATATTTGGAACATTAAAAATTTCATTAATATCTGAATAATTAATAAATTTAGGTATTTTTTTATCTTTTTTTGGTGATGAAACAATTAAAAATATATTTTTATCAGTAATATTATTTAATACTAAAAACTTATAAAAAGATCTTATAGAACTTAATTTTCTTGATATAGATGACTTAGCATTCTTTTCTTCATTTAAAAATTTTAAATATTTAGTAGCATCTTCATATGATAAATTTTTATAATCAAGTTTATGACTTACTATAAAATTATTATACTCCTTTAAATCTTTCTTATAATTATTACATGTATATATAGAATAATTTTTTTGATACTTTAAATAATCTATAAACTTATTTATTTCTTTTTCCATATTACAAAACAAGAGTTATTTAACTCTTGCTCCTTTTTGTATATAATCTAAAACAACTTCATCATCTTCATCATTATCCAAAGTATCTTTTGGCTCTTCTAACTCTAAATTAAATGTTAATTGATTTTTTCCGTATATCATGTTATCTATTTTTTCAGATGCATTATCCAAAAATTTTTTTAAAGTAACTCTTTCTTCCTTAGTATAATAAGGTTCTTCTTGACTTATCATAGAAATACCAACCATATAACAATACATATCTCTATAATTTTTATATTTTTCATTATATTTTCTAATATTATGATTTACATTTATTCTTGCATTTAGACTATTATTTGTATTTTTTTCACCTCTTGTTTGAGCATTTTTTGATAAATTCATTATTTTTAAACCACCAATTAATTGAACAATAGGAATATTATTATTTTTTAAATATTCTTCTTTTTTTTCTGAAACATCAGTTAAATCTCTAGAATTTCTAATTACAACATCATTTAATTTTTCTTCAAAATACTCTAACAAAATTTTAGAATCAATAGAACAAACTGAATTCATATATTTTTGATCATTAAATCTTCTTATAACATCTCTAAAATCTGAACCTATAAAATCTACAGGAAATTTTGATGAAGATTCTATTAATATTGAACATTTAGAATAATCGAAATCTTTACCTCTAAATAAAATCTCAACCATTTTTTCTTTATTTTTAAAACTAGTAGTTATTTCATCAATATTTATTAAAGTATCTTTCATAAGTAAGATTTTTTCATTTTCATTTTCCAAATATAAACTATAATTCTTCATATTATCACCTATCTTAATACATATGGGTTATTTTGAGTACCATTTCCACTCTTATATAATACATCATTTGATAAATATATTACTGGGTATACTATTACTCTTGAAGATGCATTTTTAGCATATAATGTTCCACTATCTATTGAATAGAATTGATATGAATTTTCAGTACATGCAATTTGTGTATCCATATTACTTGATATATTCATTAAATAATTATAATTTCCACATTCTGGACTATTACCTGATTTACATCCTGTATCAATACTTGCATATAAATATTCATTTGTTTGAATTAATCCTACTGTTTCATTTTTTGATATAACAGAACATTCTGCTGTTCCTGAGAAATCAGTATCATTATAAGATCTTTTTCCGACACAAATATCATGAGGCTTAATAAAACTTCTAGTTGTATCTGAAAAAAATTCTGAATTATATATTTCTCGTAAAGAATCCTTTAATCTACTTTTTTCGAAAATATTTATTCCATAACTTCTTTGTTTATCAGAATTATATCTATCATCCCAAACAAGCCCTTCAGAATATTTTTCTGTTGAAATTAATTTTAATTCTTTATCTTGTGTAATTGATATTATTCTATAAAATTTACCATCTAAAGATACATAATTATTAGGATTTTCTCCCCTATATACATAAGTTACACCCTTTTGATATAATCCATCATTTTCTGTTACTACTTTTTCATTATCAAGAATATATTGAGCAATTGTTTTAGTTTCATAATATTTTCCACATTTTAAATATGGTTTATAAACATACTCATTATCACTTTTTTTTGTTATTGAAACATACCCATCACATGATACATTTGCATCTTCATTGGCATGAAGCTCACTTATTAATTCGTTTTTAATAAGTGTACTTAATTGTACTTTTTTTGTTTCTTCTATTTCTTTTGGAAGAAAAGTATTACTTTTTTTTGTTAACTTTTGAGATGCCTCCTTTAAATTATTTTCCATAGTTTCATATTTTTCTTGAATAGTTACTGGCTTATTTGAACATGATGATACAGCAATTATAACAAATATAAATACTACAAAAATAATTACTATTTTTAAAATATTTTCTCTAATAAAATTCATAATATCCCTACCTTTGAATATATTATACCATCAAATAAAACTTTTGAAAACAAAAAAGTAAACTAAAAATCTAGTTTACTTATCTTTTGTTACTATTTCTTTTGAACTTGCCAAAATACTAGCTATTGATTGCATTTCTGAAGGTATTATTATTTTAGTTGCTTGACCATCAGCTACTTTTTCAAATGCCTCAAATGATTTTAAAGCTAAAACAGCTTTATCTGCTTTTGCATTTTTTAATAATTCTAATCCTTTTGCTGTTGCTTCTTGTACTTTTAATATTGCTTCTGCTTCACCTTCTGCAAGTCTTATTTGTGATTCTTTTTGAGCTTCTGCTCTTAAAATTGCACTTTCTTTTTCACCTTCTGCTATTAATATACTTGATTTTTTTTCACCTTCAGCACGTAATATTGCCTCTCTTCTTTCTCTTTCAGCTCTCATTTGTTTTTCCATTGCTTCTTGTATATCTTTAGGTGGTATTATATTTTTAACCTCAACACGATTGATTTTAATCCCCCATGGATCAGTTGCTTCATCAAGAATTACACACATTTTTCCATTTATTAAATCTCTTGAAGTTAATGTTTCATCAAGTTCTAATTCACCAATTATATTACGAAGTGTAGTTGCTGTTAAATTTTCAATTGCACTAATTGGATTTTCTACTCCATATGTAAATAATTTTGGATCAGTAATTTGAAAATAAACTACTGTATCAATATGCATAGTAACGTTATCTTTTGTAATAACTGGTTGTGGTGCGAAATCACGTACCTTTTCTTTTAATGATACATTATTTGATATTCTTTCTATAAATGGTATTTTTATATGAAGACCTGTTTGCCAAGTAGCATGATAACTACCTAATCTTTCTATAACATAAGTTTTTGATTGTGGAACAATCTTAATATTTGCAATTATTAAAATCACTAAAATTATTATTAAATAAATTAAAGCCATACTATTTTTCCTCCTTTTTTTTAACTACAAGTTTAGCACCTATTATATCTAGTACTTCAACTTTAGTACCTTTGCTTAAATTTTCATCTGATGTTGCCATCCAACTTTTAGAGCTTACCTTAACTCTTCCATTAGTTAAATCTGTTATTTCATCTGTAACTATTCCAGTTTTACCTATAACAGCATCAGCATTAGTTTTTTCTTTTTTGTCAGTTTTAAATATTTTATCTAATATTGGTTTAGTAAATATTAAAGTAAATATACTAACAAGAGAAAATACTAATAACTGAATAAATAAATTATCAGTAAAATATGAAACAAATAATGAACATAAGCTTGCTGCTGCAAACCAGATTGTAACTAAATTAGTAGTAATTGCTTCAATAATGATAAAAACTACTACTAAACTTAACCATACTACTTCCATATCTCCTCCTTGATTAATATAATTATATGATTAAAATACAATTTTTACAAGAAAAAAAAAGAAAATTATTCATCTTCCTTTATAACTTCTTTTTTTATTACTTTTATTAATCTTAAATGATGTATTTTACTAGCTAATTCATAATTTGGTAATTGAAGTAATAAATTTTCATATTTAAGTAATTTTTTATTATAATACTCATAAAACAATTTATTTTTTTCTTTCATTATACATGGTCCAAAATAAATTTCTTCATAAGAATATTTTTCTTTACCTCTTACAAATTCAATTACTGTATAAATTATATCTTTATCTTTTACTAGTTTTTCTCTGTTAATTTTAAATCCTAATTTAATTACATTCTTTCTTAATTTTACAACATCAGTATTTGATTGAACTATTATTTTTTCAACTCCTTCTAATTTTTCTTTATTAGAAAGAATTCCAATAATAGTTGAATATCCCATACCAGAAATAATAACTGTATTTACTTCACCATTTTTTACTACATCAAGTCCATCCCCAAGACGAAGTTTTATTTTCTTTTCAAGCTCATATTTTTTAATGTTTTTTTCTGCTTGTTTTAATGCTCCTTCATGAATATCAGAAGCAATTATTTTTACTTTTTTTCTATTTTGATATAAATATATATCTAAAAGTGCATGATCACATCCTATATCAATGATTTTTTCACCATCAGATACAAATTCTGCGATTGCTTTTAACCTACTTGATAATCTCATATTAATCAACCAAATAATCCTTTAACTTTTTACTTCTTGATGGATGACGAAGTTTACGAAGTGCTTTTGCTTCTATTTGTCTAATTCTCTCTCTTGTAACTCCAAAAATAGTTCCTACTTCTTCAAGAGTACGACATGTACCATCTTCAAGACCAAATCTTAATTTTAATACTTGTTCTTCTCTTTCAGTTAATGTAAGTAATACTTCTGCTATTTCATCTTTTAACACTTCGTTAATAGCATATTCTTCTGGACTCATGCTACTTTCATCTTTTACAAAATCTCCTAAATGAGAATCTTCTTCTTCACCTATTGGTGTTTCTAATGAAAGTGGATCTAAAGATATTTTGATTATTTCTCTAACTTTATCTTCTGGTATACCAAGTTTTTTACTTAATTCTTCTTCTGTTGGTTCACGATTTAATTCAAGAGTTAATTGTCTTTGAACTCTTTTTAACTTATTAATAGTTTCAACCATATGAACTGGTACTCTTATCGTTTTTGCTTGATCGGCAATAGCTCTTGTTATAGCTTGTCTTATCCACCAAGTTGCATATGTTGAAAATTTATAACCTTTAGATGAATCAAACTTATCAACTGCCTTCATTAAACCAATGTTACCTTCTTGAATTAAATCAAGGAAGCCTAAATTTCTTCCAACATATCTCTTTGCAATAGAAACAACTAAACGTAAATTTGATTCTGCAAGTTTAGCTTTTGCTTCTTCATCGCCTTCTTCTATTCTTTTTGATAATTCTAATTCTTCATCTAATGAAAGAAGACTTATTTTACCTATTTCTTTTAAATACATTCTAACAGGATCATTAATACTTAAATTTTTAGGAAGTGCATCTTCTTCAAGTAAAAGGTTTGTTCCATCATCACCATCATCACTATCTGATTCTACCTCACTATCAGCAACAACTTCTATATTATTTTCATTTAAGAAATTATATAAATCATCTAAACTCTCAGCATCCATTTCAAGACCCTTTAAAACATTTGCTAATTGTTCAAAAGTTAAGAAACCTTCTTCTTTTCCCATTTTTAATAAATCTTTTTTTCTTTGATCTAATGTCTTTATTTCTTCCATATTACTTACTCTCCTTTATTTTTAACTCTACTATTTTTTTTGCTATTTCTTTTCTTACCACTTCATTATCAGCATTTTTTAGTTCTTTTTTTAGCTTTTCTATTTCTATATTATTTAAATACTCTTTTATAACTTTAAAATAGCTGTCAATTAAATCCATATCATATTCTTTATTATAATCTAAATCATCAATCTCTATAACTTTATTAATAAGTTCTTTTTTATCTTTTAGATATATAATAAAATCATTTAAATTAAAACTTTCAAATTTCTTATAAAAAAGAATCATTTCATTTGCAAGTTTTCTATCAACTTCATTTGGTAGATATGATAAATTATTATAATAATAATTAATTAAACTTGGATTTTTTATCATATAAAATAAAATATACTTTGATGCTTTATCATATTTACTTAATTTTAAATCACTAGATTTAACTTGACGACGCTCAATTATTTTAACATCTTTCTTATTTATGTCAAGTTTCGACAAAATATTCTTCTCACTTACACCAGTTAAATCTGATATTTTTTTTACCTCAATTTCTCTTACAATATCATCATCAATTTTTTCTAAATCAACTTTTAACATATTAATGTATTTTGATATATCATTAGGATCATTAAAATCTAAATCTTTTTTATATGCATTCATCTTATAATTAAATAATGGTGTTGCATGAGCTAAGTGATCAATCATTTTTTCTTTTCCCTTATTTAATATGTATTCATCAGGATCTAAATTTTCTTCTAATCTAACTACCTTTATATTAACATCTTCATTTTTTAATTCTTCAATAGCTGAATTAGTAGCTTTTTCACCAGCAGAATCACCATCAAACATTAATATTATATTACTTGAAAGTCTTTTTAATAACATAGCATGTTCTTTTGTAATCGCAGTACCCATAGTAGCAACTACATTCTCTATTCCAATTGTATATAATCTAATAACATCCATAAAGCCTTCTACAACAATTATATTTCTTTCATTTCTAGCATTCTCTTTTGCATTATGAAAATTATAAAGTAAATTTCCTTTTTTAAATATTTCAGTTTCCATTGTATTTATATATTTACTTGTATCTGAATTATCATAAATTCTTCCTGAAAATCCAACTACTTGTCCATTTAAATTCCATAAAGGGAACATTATTCTATTTCTATAAATATCAATTACATTATTTTCTCTTTCTATTGCTATTCCTGATTTTAAAATATCTGTTTTTGATATTTTTTTATTTTCAAGTAAATTAGTTAAACTATTATCACTAGGAGATAATCCTATTTGAAAATGTTTTATAACTTCTTCACTAATACTTCTATTTTTAAGATAGTTTTTTGCAATCTTACCTGATGCTGTATTTAAGTTATTTTGATAAAATTTACTACTTATATCATATATTTCATATAATGTTGAATTTTCCTTTTTTACATATTCACTTGATATATCAAGTTTAATTCCTATTTTGTTTGCTACTACAGACACTGCCTGATAATAAGGAATTTTTTCGTAATCTGATACAAAATTAAAAACATTACCTGATGCGCCACATACAAAGCATTTAAACATCTGTTTTTCATTAGATACACTCATACTAGGATTATGATCATCATGAAAAGGACATACTCCGAAATAATTCCTACCCTTTTGAATTAATGGAACATAATCTTTAACGACATCAACAATATTTACTTTTCTTTGAATACTAAGAATTTCTTCATAAGATATCTTTTTCATAAAATACCACTCCAATTATTATATTCGCGATTTCTCCTTAAAAACCCCCTAAAATTTTGAAACTTTTTTAATTTTTTAACATTTTTGACACTTTTTTGTCATATTTTTTTAATTTTTTCTATATTATATTAATAGAAAGGGAT